>JAOAIT010000025.1 GCA_026414565.1 Verrucomicrobiia bacterium | reverse complement strand
GGGGGGGGGGGGGGGGGGGGCGGGGGGGGGGGGGGGGGGCGTGGGGGGGGGGGGGGGTGGTGGTGGCGCTCAAGGCGAGGGTGGCGCTGGTCATGATGACGGAGGTGTTGGCGCGGAAGAGGGTGCGCTGGAGGTACTCGGCGACGTCCACGGGGGCGGCGTTGAGGGTGATGATGTTCTGGGTTTTGCCGGCGCGTTCCACCCAATAGACATGGTCTTCGGCGGACTGGCTGAGGAAGGCGGCCAGGCCATCGCGGAGCTCGAGGAGGCGGCGGTTGGCTTCGGCGAGTTCCTGGCCGGTTTCCTTGTCATCGCTGGTTTTGATCAAATCGCTGATGGCGTCGCGGAGGCGCTGGATGGGGAGGGAGAGGGTGTCGGCGACGAGGTCGGGGCGGCGGATGCGCAGCTCGCCCCAGGCGCGGGAGGCGTCGGCAGATTTGGCCCGGCCCCGGCGGCGTGGGGCGGGGCTGGAGGAGGGATCGGTGGCGCATTGGGCGGCCAGTTGATTGCAGGCGGCCTCGATTTGGGCAAAGAAATCGTCGCCGGCTTTCAAGACTTCGGCCACCAACTGGACTTCGCGGCCGCGGCGGAGGGTGGCGAGGAGGCCTTTTTCGGTGCGTGGGTTCCAGAGTTTTTGGAGCGCCCAGCGCAACTGGCTGTTGGCGACGGAGACGCCGATGTTGCGGGAGGCGACGGCCTCCAGATTGTGGGCTTCATCGAAGATGATGAAGTCGTTGTTGAAGAGGAGGCCTTCGTCCTTGATGTCCTCGAGACTGTTGAGGAGGGTGAAGAAGAGGGTGTGGTTGAGGACGAGGACGTCGGCGGAAATAAAGCGGGCGCGGGCGCGCTGGAAGAAGCAGGGGGTGTGGTTTTGGGCGAAATCGGAGCCTGGGCCGCAGAGTTTGGGGGAGCAGAGGCCGCGTTCGGAGCAGACCTGTTCCCAGACGCGGGGGTTGGGTTCGAATTCGAAGTCGGAGAGGCTGCCGTCCCTGGTTTGGAGGCTCCATTCGTGGATGCGTTTAAGCTCCTCGAATTCGGAGGAGGTGAAGAGACTTTCGGCCTGCTGGAGGGCTTTGTGGAGGCGGCGGGTGCAGAGGTAATTGGCGCGGCCTTTGAGCATGGAGTAGCTGAACTTGACCGGCAGGATGGCGGCGAGCATGGGGAGGTCCTTGTCCATCAACTGTTCCTGCAGATTGATGGTGTAGGTGGAGACGACGGCCTTTTTTTCGTACTGCACGGCGTAGAGGATGGCGGGGATGAGGTAGGCGAGGCTTTTGCCGACGCCGGTGCCGGCCTCGACGGCGAGATGTTGCCCTTTGAGGAGGGCCTCGGCGACGGCGATGGCCATTTGTTGTTGCTGGGGGCGGTACTCGAAGTTGGGGGAGTGAGAGAGCAAGCCATCGGGCCCAAAGATGGCGGCGACCTGCTGCACGAGGTCGGAGGTGGAGGGCTGCATTTCCACCGGTCCAATTGTCATGGGGAGAATATGCGCCGGGGCGGCGGGCGGCGCCAGTCCAAAGGCGCGAGGGGGTGGGAGGGGGGGGCGGATTCGTGCTTGTCGGCGTGGGGGGCAGCCACTAGGTTGAGGGCATGTTTGATGCATTGTCCAGCAAACTGCAGCAAGTGTTCCGCAACCTGCGCGGGCTGGGGAAGATCACGGAAAGCAACGTGGCGGACTCCCTGCGCGAGGTGCGGATGGCCCTGCTGGAGGCGGACGTCAATTTCAAGGTGGCGCGGGATTTCATCGAGCGGGTGAAACAGAAGTCCCTGGGGGTGGAGGTGATTCAGAGCGTGCAGCCGGGGCAGCAGATCGTCAAAATCATCCATGATGAACTGGTGGCGCTGCTGGGGGCGGAGAACAGCGGGTTGGAGCTGAAGGGGAATCCGGCGGGGATCATGATGGTGGGCCTGCACGGGAGCGGGAAGACGACGAGCAGCGGGAAGCTGGCGCGGCTGCTGCAGAAACAGGGGCGGCAGCCGTTGTTGGTGGCGGCGGATGTGTATCGGCCGGCGGCCATGGATCAGTTGGAGACGCTGGGGCGGCAGTTGAATCTGCCGGTGTTTGTGCAACGGGGCGAGAAAGACGTGTTGCGCATTGCGCGGGAGGCGCTGGCGTATGCGCGGGAGCAGCATCGGGGGGTGGTGATATTTGACACGGCGGGGCGGCTGCAGATTGATGAGCCGCTGGTGCAGGAGCTGGTGCGGTTGAAGGAGCTGGTGCGGCCGGACGAGATTTTGCTGGTGCTGGATGCGGCGACGGGGCAGGAGGCGGTGAATGTGGCGACGCATTTTGACCGGGCTTTGGGGGTGACGGGGGCGATCTTGACCAAGCTGGATGGGGATGCGCGGGGCGGGGCGGCCTTGAGTTTCAAGAGCGTGGTGGGGCGGCCGATCAAGTATGTGGGCGTGGGCGAGAAGCTGGAGGATTTTGAGCCGTTTCATCCGGAGCGGATGGCGTCGCGCATATTGGGGATGGGGGATGTGGTGAGTTTGGTGGAGCGCGCGGCGGAGGCGGTGGATTTGGAGGAGGCGCAGAAACTGGAGGAGAAACTGCGCAAGGGGCAGTTCACGCTGGAGGATTTTCTGGAGCAGTTGCGGCAGATGAAGCGGCTGGGGCCGCTGGAGAACATTGTGAAGATGCTGCCGGGGGGCACGGAGATGGCGAAGGAGAATGACTTGAGCCAGTCGGAAAAGGAGTTGCGGCGGATGGAGGGGATCTTGTGCGCGATGACGCGCGAGGAGCGGCGGAATCCGTCCATTCTGAATGCGCGGCGGCGGCAGCGGATAGCGCGGGGCAGCGGGGTGACGGTGGCGGAGGTGAACACGCTGCTGAACAAGTATTACCAGATGCAGCAGATGATGAAGAAATTTGGGAAGCTGCAGAAGAAGATGATGCGGTTTGGGGGGATGCTGCCGGGGAGATTCTGAGGGGGCGCGCCGGGGGGCGGGTCAGCGGAAGATCAACAGGGCGTTGGCCAGGGGGCGTTCTTCGCCGTCGGCGGGGGTGTTGCGCAGCTCGCCGTCAAACCAGAGGGAGGTGGAGCCGCCGCCGTCGAAATTGATGGCCTCGCGGCAGCGCAATTCGGTGCGCATGAAGCCGGCAAGCTCAGGGATTTTCCAACCGTCGGACCAGCCGGGCAGGCGGCCGTCCACGGCCACGAGGAAGAGGGCGTCGCGATTCCAGCCGAGGGCGGAGCGGGGGTGGCGGTCCCAGATGTGTTTGATGGTGTTGGGTAATTTGGGATGGGGCGGTTTATCGCCGTGGACCAGTTGGCGTCCGCCCTGGAGCAGGATGGGGCCGCCGCCGATGGCGGTGAGGGCGTCGAGCAAGGGGGGTTCCATGTCCAGGGTGATGCGGAGGGTCATGCCGGGGAGGGGCAGGAAATTTTTGGCGATCCAGTTGGTGGAGACGGCCAGGACGAGGGTGTGGGGGCCGAGCGGGGTGCCGCCGGTTTCGCTGACGGTTTGGAGGCGGGCGCGGAAGGTGGTGCCTGGGCGGAGCGGGGTGGGGGGCGGGGCATCCAACGGTTCCAAAACCATTTCGCGGCCGAGGCGTCCGGTGGTTTGAGGGGTGGCGCGGCCGTAGGCGGCGGTATAGAGGACGGGGCGGGTGCCGCGGAGGGCTTCGTTGAGGCCGAGGGGTTCGGCCTGGGTGGGGGACCAGGCGAGGGTGAAGCGGGATTTAACCAGGTCGAGATGGAATTCGCCTTTTTTATCCACCCAGAAGACGGCGCCGCCGGAGGGGGCGCTGAGGAGTTCGCCGTGGCTGAGCATCAAGCCGCGGGGGTCGCCGGGGACGAAGCCGCTGCGGGCGTAGAAATCGCCGTTGATGGCCGCCAGGGGAGGGGGGCCGGGGACGGCTTCGATCATTTCGCGCAAGGTGGCGAGGCCGTCTTCGCGCTGGCTGGCGGAGACGGTGGTCAGGCGCCAGGGGTGCTGGAGGCTCAGACGCACGACATGGACGGAGACGGGGCCATTGGTGGAATTGCGGAGGAGATAATGGCGGTAGGAGGCTTCGGGAGGGTTGGTTCCACCGGGGCGGGGCTGTGGGGGTACGGCGAAGATGAGGCAGGCGAGGCAGAAGATGGCGAAGGCTCCGAAGACGGAGCGGAGAACGAGTCGTTGCCGTGCCTGCCGCATGACGAGGGATAGCGATACTTTAGCGGGGCGTCATTGGCAACTGAGTTTGTGGCGGGGCGGGGGGAAACGTGTTGGCGGATGGCCGGGGGGCAGGGATTATTTTTTGCCAAACAGTCGGCTGAAAAATCCGCCTTTTTTCTGGCTGGCGTCGTTGTCCTCCGTGATTTTGACGTCGGGGTCTTTCAGGCCGTCGAGCTTGAGTTTGGGCGGGGGTGGGGAGTCGGGGTTATCGGCGAGGCGGAGCTGCAAGGGGGCGGAGGACGGTGGGGGAGTGGTTTGGGTACGCAAATCGGGGCGTTGTTGGGCCAGGGCTTCGGCGACGGGGTCGGGCAGCAGTTCCAGGGGCGGCTGGGGTGCGGTGGCCAACTGCTCTTTGACGGCGTCCACCAATTTTTGAGGTGAGACTTCGCCTTTGGACAAGACGAGGGTGGCGCCGGCGTTGAGGATTTGGGCCTGCAAGGCTTTTTGGACGCCGGTGATGACGATGATGGGGAGGAACTCGAATTTTTTTTGGGCGCGGATGCGGCGGAGGATGGCCATGCCGTCCATGTTGGGGAGCATGATGTCGAGGAGGACGAGGTCGTAGCCCTTGGTGTGGAGGGCGTGGAAGGCGTCGGAGCCGTCGGGGATGACATCCACTTGATAGCCGGCCTTGTCCAGAGCGCGGCTGTAGATGGTGGCCACGATGGGGTCATCCTCGACGACCAGGATTTTCATGGAAGCCTCCCTGCGGGCGGCTTGCGCCCGCTTCGCATCCCAGGCTCATGTGCCACAATAGCCACCAGAGCAATGTAACTTCAATGGCGGGCAAAAAGCAAGTCTGCGGGCCTCCGAGGGGGGAGGCGGGCGCAGGCCAGGCTGTGGGGGGCAGGCCGGCGTGCCGGTTATTCGGCTGGTTTGAGGAGGAGATAATCCAGGCCGAACATGAAGGCTTTGACGGCCTTGTCGTTGGCGCCGACGGCGGTGGCGGTAAATTCGTTTTCGCCTTCCTTCAATTCATGGACGCCGAGGTCGAGTTCTTTGGTGGGGCGGACTTCGGGGTTGTAGAAATCAATGGGTTCGCCGCATTTTTTGCCGTTGATGGCGAGCTGGTGGATGCCGTAGTCGCGGGCGCTGAGGAAATGGCCCAGGACGCGGTATTTGCCGGCTTTGGGGACGTGGAATCCGAGGACGAGGTTGTCCCCGGGTTTGATGCCGGCGTGCCACCAGAGGTGGACGCCGGCGCTGAGGCCGTCCCAATCCTGGGGGCCGACGGTGCCGTTGACGCGGATGATGCGCATGCGTTCGCCTTCGATGGCGCCGGCGACGCGGGGGACGACGTATTCGGGCATGGGGCGGACGATGGCCTGGGCGGGTTGGAGCGGGGGGAAGGCATCGGAGGCGCCGGGTTTGGCGTACCAGTAGGCGGTGACGGCCATGTTGACTTTGCATTGGGCATGCCAGTGCCAGAGTTCCATGTCGAATTTGAAATCTTTGGTGAAGGGGATGCGGTCGAGGATGTGGAAGCGGTTGACGCTGGTGCGGCCGTAATTGCCTGGGCCGTCGCAGCGGGATTGCGAATGGTAGGCGTGGGTGAAGAGGCCGGGGAAACACCAGGCGTAGCCGTAATAATCTTCGGTGCCGGTGCCGAAGTGGCTGGGGAAGGATTCGCCGTCCACGTAGATTTTTTCGTCGCCTTCGCCCCACCAGTCTTTGACGGGGTTATCAATGGCGAAGGAGACACCGGCGAAGACGCCCTGGCCTTTGGCGGTGAGGTAATTCCAATCGAGCATGGGGCGGGTGGGGACGTCGAATTGGGCGCGCCATTTGGCATGGAAGTACATGGAGGCGGTGGACCATTGGTATTTTTGGAGGGCGACTTCGCCCTGGATGGTGACGGGCTGGTCGGTGGTGTTTTGGAGGGTGATGGCGGCGTTGTTGGTAAAGGGCATGAACCAATGGCAGTACATTTCGCCGTCTTTGGTCATGCCGAGGGGGAGGGAGGCGAAGGGGTTGATGCCCGGGGCGGAGCCGAAGAAATCGCCGAGGGGGGCGGCGATGCAGGGTTGATCGTCGAACTCGACACGGACGAGGACGCCGCGCAGGGCTTTGTCCAGTTGGGCGGCCTTGACGCGGGCGACGATGCCGGCGATGGCGGCGGGGCCTTCGAAGTGGACTTCGGTGGATTCGCCGGGGTCGAGGCGGAGTTCGGAGGACTCGACGCGGCCTTCAGCGGGGGCGGCGATGGAGCGGGGCGCGGCGAGCTGGGCGGCGAGCTTTTCAATGCGGGCGGAGAGATTTTTAAGGGTTTCCGCGGAGAAAGATTGGACGGGGGTGCCGGGGGGATAAGTGCGGTAATTGACGTGATAATAGAAGCCGCCCTTGTCGCTGGTGATTTTGCAACTTTTGGCGTAGGGGATGGGGAAATAGAGATTCCAGCCCTTGCTGCGCTCGCCGGCGATGGGGGAGGGGAAGCCGGGGTACTTGCCGCCGAGGACATCGGTCATGGGGGCTTCGATGACGGGGTTGTCGGCGCCGTCGAGGTAGATGCGGAGGACGCCGGCGGGGTTGGCGGACCAGATGCGCACGATGGCGCCGGGGCCCTGGGCGTCCATCATGACATATTCTTTGCGTCCGGCGCGGTCCTCGACGCGGAGGTAGTGGCCGGCGTCGGCGTTGGCGAACCAGGATTTTTCATCGGCCGGGCTTTTGGAGGCGCGGTCGTAACTGGAAAATTGTTTGCAGGTATAGGGGGGATTGGGGAATTCGGCCATTTTGCGCAAATCCACCATTTCTTCGATGAGGGAGGCGGTGGTGATGGACTGGGCGGCGAGGGTGAAGGGGGCGAGGAGGGCGGCGACACAGGCCCCGAGGGTGGCGAATAATGCAGGGTGTTTCATGTGTATAAAATCCCCGTCATCCGCGGCAAGGTCAAGTCAGAATGGGGGCTCACGGCCGGCGGAGGCGGAAGAAACGTTGGGGGCCGTCCAAGGGGAGGAGGAGCTGGCGGAGGCCGTTGGAGACGGTGGGTGAGTTGGTGAGGGGCTGCCAGTCCGGCGGTTCGAGGCGGGAGGCGGATTCGAGGAGGTACTCCGGGGGTGCGGCAGGCCAGGAAAGGAGCAGTTCGCCCGGTCTGGTGGTGGGGGGGAGGAGGGCGGGGCCGCCGAAGGAGATCCAGACGGGGGCGGAGGTGGAGGCGGCGCCGTTATTGTCGGTGGCCACGGCCGTGATGGGGAAAGTGCCGGGAGGGGGATTGGTCCAGATGAAAGAGTAGGGATAGGAGGATGCTTCGCCCAGTTTGGTGTCGTGAGCAAAATATTCGACGCGGGTGATCTGGCCGTAACGGTCGAAGGCGAGGACCTGGAGGGCGAGGGGCTGGCCGGGGGGCAGGAGGGTGCCGGCCGGCGGGGCGGTGAGTTGGACGACGGGACGATAATTGCCGAGGGCCTCCAGGGCGAGGTCGAAGGCGAGGTCAGGGCCGTTATTGGTGTGTTGATGCAGTTCGACGGCGAGCAGGACGGGGCCCTGGGGCAGGATCCAGGGATGCAGGCTGTAGGTGACGAAATTGGTTTGGTTGGGGCCGGTGACTTCGGATTCGGCGCGGTCGTTGTAGGTGATGTCGGACAAGGGGGGCATGTTGATGCGGATGGGGAGGTCGTTGAACCAGATCACCACGCCGTCGTCAGCGATGAGTTTGAGGGTGAGGGAGGACAGGTCGGCGTGATTGGTGAACATGGTGCGGAAGTAGGTGGTGACGAATTTGTTGTCGGGGTCCGGGCCGAAGTCCAGGAGGGTGGTTTCGCCGCCGAGGCCATAGCCGAAGCGGCCGCGGCCGATTTTCCAGGAGGAGTCGTCAAAGTCGCGCTGGCGCCAGGCGGAGCCTTGATTGGAGCCGTTGTCCAAGTATCGCCAGGGGGCGCCGGCGGGGATGAAGGTGATGGGCTGGGCGCCGGCGGCGCGGGCCACGAGGAAGAGCGGAGGGGAGACGGTTTCCTGGCCGTTGCCATCGAGCAGGATGGCGCGGAGCTGGCGGAGGCCGGCAGTGCCCAGGAGGTAATTGAGGGTGTAGGGCGGGGAGGAGACTTCGCCGATTTTGGTGTCGTAGTCGTAGAAACTGATTTTGACCACGCCAGCGGGGGCGGAGGCGGTGACGTTGAGCAGGACGTTGGAGGGGATGGTGACGGTGGAGTAGTTGCCCGGGAGATTGAAACTGATCTGGGGCGGGGGGGCGGCGCCGGCGGTGGTAAAGCTGCGGATGGGGCTGGGGCTGCGTTCATCGCCGCGTACGGCCACGATCTGCCAGAAATAGGTGGTGAGCGGCGAGAGGGGGCCGGGCACGAGCCAGGATTTGTTGGTGGTGACGCCCAACAAGTTGGTAGCGGTGAGGTTGGTGGTGAGGCCGAGATAGACTTCAAAGGTGACGGGTTCGGGCGGGAGCAAGGCGAGGCTGACATTGTCCACGGAGACATTCAGGCAGCCGAGGCTGTCTTCGGCGACGAAGGCGAGCAGGACTTTCCGGCCCTGCCAGGGGTTGAGGTTGGCTGAGCGTTGCACGGGGGATTGCATGAGGGGGTCGCCGGGTTGGGTGGAGAAGAGGGTGGCGAGGAGGTTGGTGCCGGAGGCATCGCGCAATTCGACGCGGAATTGGTGTTGGGCATTGAAGCCCTCGGCGTAGTTGCGGATGGTGTGCTGCCAGGAAAGGTTGAGAACGCCCGGGATGGCGGGGAGCTGGATCCACTGGCTCAATTCACGGCGGCCGGCGCTCAAGGGATGCGAGAGGGCTTCGAAGCGGCCGGCGATGGGAGGGAAGGGGCCGGCGCCCTGGGCGGTGAGGAGTGAGCCGTGGTTAAGGATGAAGGCGCTGCCATCGGGGCTGGGGGCGTTGGACCAGCCGGTGAAATCGCCGGTTTCAAAGCCGCCGTTGAGGAGGAGCTCGCCGAAGTCAGCGCTCCATTGCAGGAGAAGTGGGGCACGGAGCTGCGCGGCTTGGTGGGCGGGGAAGGTGAGGGTGGGTGGGGCGAGGGTTTCGTTGTCGTCAATGATCAGGGTGGCGGTGGCGTTGGTGAAGCCGAGGGCGCTGGCGGTGATGAGGACGGTGTTGGTGGGATTGCGGAGCTGGTCATCGAGGACTTGCAGGTTAAAGAAGGCCTGGCTCTGACCGGAGGGGATGGTCAGGGTGGGCGGGACGAGGATGCGGGTGGGCTGGGAGCTTTGCAACAGGACTACGAGGTCGAAGGTGAGCGGGCCGGCCACACTGACGCGGCCGGCGTTGGTGAGGGTGCCGAAAGTTTCGCCGACACGGGCGGGGACTTGCAGGGAGAGTTGGCGGGGTTCGTTGTCCAGGATCAGGAGGTTGGCGCTGGCGGGGGGCCAGCCTTCGACGCGGGCGGACAGGGTGGCGGCGGTGAGGCCTTCGATGAGGTTGTTGTCGAGGATGCGCACGGGGACGGGGACTTGCTGCTGGCCGGCGCCGAGGATGACGAAGCCGGGTTCGGGGATTTGGGCGAGGTTGGTGGCCAGGGAAGACAGGCGGACGATGAGCGCTTCGTCGGGGGCGGGGGTGACGCGGAGGACGCCAGCGGTGGCGACGAGGCCGGCGCCTTCGTTAAGAATGGAGGGGAAGGAAAGGTCGAGCTGGGCGATTTCATTGTCCAGGACGGTGACCAGGGTTTGGGCCGGACTGAAGCCGGGGGCGCTGGCGTGGAGGCGGGTGCGGCGGGGGCCGTCCACCAGGGGGTCATCGGGGTACACGACGGTGAACCACTGGCTGGTCTGGCCAGCGGGGATGAGGACGGAGGAGGGAAGGATGATTTCGGCGGTGTTTTCGGAGAGGAGAGTGACTTCCACGTCGTTGGTGACCGGCTCGGGGAGAGAGACGCGGCCGGCCTGGGGCAGGGCGCCCTGGCCTTCGAGGCCGTTTTGGACGGCGAGGTAGAGCTGGCGTCCACAGAGCGGGGAGCTGGAGAAGTCGGTTTCGACGAGGCCGGTGGGCACGCCGCGGCCGGGGGCCAGGCCGGTGCGTCCGTTGCGCGCATCCATGCGGAGCCAGGTGATGCGGATGGGGCCGTGGTAGAACAATTCGATTTGGAAGGAATTGGAGTTTTGGATGCCGTATTCGGGGACATCCTGCCAGGTGACGGCGAGGCGGTCGTCGAGCTGGCGCCAACTGACGCGGGCGTCGAGGGTGCCGGTGAAGAGGTTGGACTGGCCGGGGTGGAAGTCGGCATAGAGGGCGGCCACGCGGGGTTGTTCGTAGAAGATGGAAAGCTCGGGCTGGAAATATTGGGTGTTGCCCATGCGGGTGGTGAGGTGGCCGTTGCTGCTGATGTAGATGATGTTGGTGCGCTGGCCGAAGAGGGAGACGGTGCGGCCGTTGGTGAGGGTCAGGGGCAGATACCAATCATCGCCGAGGAAGATGCGGTCGCCGCCGGCGGGGTCGGTGGGGAAAGCGGAGGCGGGCTGGCGGCAGACCTGGAAGCCGGCGGCGGAATCATCGGGGGTGAAGGTGAGGGTGGTGAATTCGAGGTCGAAATCGGCGTGGTCGAAGAATTCGACGAGGAAGGAGGATTCCTGGCGGATGACGAGGCGGAGGTTGCGGATTTGATTGGAGCCGGTGGCGGTGTTGGCGAAGAAAACCTGCTGCGTGTAAGTGCCGGCCGGGAGTTCAGTGACGATGGCGGACAGGGAGACGACGAGGGGGGTGGAGCTTTGCGGCTGGAGGACGCCGTTGGTGGCGGACAATTTGAGCAGGGGGGTGGCGGAAGCGGACCAGGACAAGGGGGCACGTCCGGCGTTCATGAGGTCGAAGGTGAGGGTGGCGGGGGAGAACGGCCCGCCGACGGTGCCGTTGATGGTTTGCTCGGAGGTGGGGGAGATGTCGAAGTCTTCGGGGAGGCTGAAATCTTCGACGATGCCGATGGTGGTGTAACTGGGGGGCGAGCTGGCCATGGCGCCCATGCCGCGGCGGGCGAAGGCGGCCCAGATTTCGGCGCGATTGGCGCCCTGGAAGCTGATGCGGTCGGCGAGGAGGATGGCGTCGCGGGCGTGCAAGAAATTGGGGTTGGCGGGGCAATTACGCATGCCGTCCACCACGAGTTGCATGGCGAGCCAGTTGCCGGTGGCGAAGCCGTGGCGGGCGATGAGGTTGGCGCGCATGTCCCAGAGGACGGCACACCAGACTTCGCCCTGGTTGTGGACCTGGGAGGCGCTGGTGCCGATGGCGGGGTTGCGGGGCACGCCGAAGTGGAAGCTGGCCTGGGTGGGGTCAATGTCTTTGAAGGTGAGGGGGTGGACGGCGAGGTTGGTGCTATAGGGGTAGCGGCGGAGGCCGTAGTAGTAATTTTCGGCGAGGATGCCGCCGAACATGCGGGCGACGTAGGCGCTGAAGGGGTAGTTGCTGGCGAGGCTTTGCTGGGGGTGGCTGAGGAGGGCCATGGCCATGAAATCGGACCAGCCTTCGGCCATGCCGGCGGTTTGGGATTCGACGATGCCGTAGCCGGCGCCCACGAGGCGCTCGCTCAGGCCGTGGGTGTATTCGTGGAGGATGACCTCGGCGTCGAGGGCGCCATCGCGGTCGGGGTGGGGGGCGTTGAAGATGTACATTTGCATGCGGGGGGACATGCCGTCGTAAGGGGGGGTGGAGAAGTTGGCGTTGTTGAAGCCTTCGCCGTCCTGGACATCGGCGATGACGGGGTCGCCGCCCAGGCCGCCGCGGTTGAAGTTGGTTTGCTGGAAGTTGCCGGCGCTTTCAGTGAAGCCCAGCTCGTAGAAGCGGTCGTGGGCAAAGTTGCACCAGTAGAAGACATTGACCACGGAGGCGGCGGAGGAGTTGGTGGGGCTGGTGTTCAAGTCGAGGGGAAAATCAAAAACGCGGTTGTTGGCGGTGGGGCGGGGGAGGTCGGGTTCGTTGTTGCCGTCGCGGTCGGTGTGGGCGGTGACGTTGTTGCCGCGAGTTTCGGTGTCGCCGGGGCTGAGCCAGCCCAGGGGGCTGGCGTTGGTGTTGAGGGCGGTGAGGGTGACGAGCTGGCGGGGGACGATGTCGGGCTCGAGGGTGGAGGGGGTGGAGTGGCCGGGGGACATGGGGCGGGGGCTGCGGTCGGTAAAGACGCGGTAGGAGGCCGGTTCGGCCTGGTATTTGGTGAGGCTATGGCGGAGCCAGACACGGCCGTTTTCCGCATCCACCACGGAGCGGAAGAGGAAACCGGAGGAGCGGGCGTAAAAGACGACTTCCCAGGCGAGGCGGAGTTCCTCGGGATTGAGGGGGAGCCAGACCAGGCGGGCGGAGGCCTTACCCAGGGTGGCGGGGGTGGTGAGGTGTTGGCGGCGGTCGGGGCGGGCGGGGGTTTCCAGCTCGATTTGGGCTGGGAAATCTTCCGGGACATTATCGCCTACATCGGTCAGGGCGAGGCGGAGGGCCTGGGCGGCGGAGAGGGCGGGGGTGCCCTGGAGGGCGCGTTGACGGTGGGCGGGTGGGGCTTTTTTGGCGGCTTGGGGCAGCAGTTCGCTGGAGAGGGCGGCCAGTTCGCGGCGGGCGGTGAGGTGGCCGATCAGGCGTGCGCCGAAGACATCGAGGCCGTCCAGTTGTTGCTGCCAGACGACGGTGCGCTGGCCGTTGTGAGGGGTGATGTAGTCGCGTTCGAGGCGGGTGGTGTCGAGGATCTCCGGGCCATGCTTGAAGAAGGCGGCATGACGGGCGAGGAAGACTTTGACGGGGGCATGGGGGTCGGGTGGCGGGGGGAGGGCGGCGCGGGTGAGTCCGGGGGCCGCGGGCGGCGGGGTGGATTCCAAGGGTTCGGTCAGGAAACCGTGTTCCGGGAGGATGAACTTAGGGGTTTGGAGCAGCTCATCGTAGGTGACGCGGGCGTTGGGCGGGGCCGGGGTTTTGTCTTCGGGCGGCAGGGCCTGGCGGGCGAGGGCGCGCCGGGCTTCGAGGCGGCGGTCCACACTGGGGGGCGGCTCGTTTTCAGGGGGGAAAAAGGCAAAAAGAGGGGCGAGACTGGACAGCCCGAGGGCTGCACAGCACCACAGGAGCAGAAAAGTTCCACGCATTCGTGCGTTTAAGCCTACACGCGAAAGGGGCCGAACGCAAACGCGGGGAAGAGGCCTGGGGCGGTGGGTGGAGGGGTTCAGCGGTCGCGTTTGAGCAAAAATTCCGCGAGGGCTTCGAGGGCCACGGCGCGGCCTTTGAACGGCTTGAGGGCGGCGAAGGCGCGTTGGGTGAGGCGTCGGGCGATTTGGCGGGATTTTTCGAGGCCGACGATGGAGGGGTAGGTGGCTTTTTGGGCGGTGAGGTCTTTGCCGGCGGTTTTGCCCAGTTTTTCGCTGCTTTGGGTGACATCGAGGATGTCGTCAATGACCTGGAAGGCGAGGCCGACATGGTAGCCGAAGTCGGTGAGGGCGGCGAGCTGGGCGGGGGTGCAATTGGCGCTCATGCCGCCGAGGCGGACGGAGCAGCAGAGGAGGGCGCTGGTTTTGCGTTCGTGGATGTAACGCAACTGGGCGGGGGAGATGCGCTGGCCTTCGGCCTCGAGGTCGGCCGCCTGGCCGGCAACCAGCTCGAGGGAGCCGGCGGCTTTGGCGAGTTCGAGGGTGATGACGCGGTGATCGTAGCGGGGCCAGCCGCGGGCATGGGTGGCGATTTCGAAGGCGCGGGCGAGGAGGGCGTCGCCGGCGAGGATGGCCATGGCCTCGCCAAAGACCTTGTGGTTGGTGGGTTTGCCACGGCGGAAATCGTCGTTGTCCATGGCGGGGAGGTCGTCATGGATGAGGGAGTAGGTGTGGATGCACTCGACGGCACAGGCCAGGGGGAGGGCGTCTTCAAGCTGGCCGCCGCAGGCCTGGGCGGCGGCGAAGCAAAGGGCGGGGCGCATGCGCTTGCCGCCGGCGAACAGGGAGTAGCGCATGGCCTGATGGAGGGTGGCGGGTTTGCAGGTGGCCTTGGGGAGGAAGCGGTCGAGGCCGCGGTTGACCTGTTCGGTGCAGGAGTCGAGGAAGGCCCCAAGGTTGAAGGGGGCCGGGGCGCTGGAGGCAGGAGTTTGGTTGCGCGATGCCATGAAAAATCAATAGGGCAAAACGGGGGAGCGAGGCAAGCGGGGAATGGGGGCGGGCGTCCGGAGGCGGGCGGGGGCGGGGCGGAAGTTGGCGCGGGGGGTGGGGGGCCTTTTTTCTTTGCCGAGGGGGAGGCAAGGGGGTATTAGTTGCGGGAAAGCCTATGTCAAAAATCAACTACAAGTTTTGTTTCGGGCCGTGGAATCTGAGTGAAGGTCAGGATCCGTATGGGCCGCCGACGCGGCAGGCGCGGTCGTTTGAGTGGAAGCTGGAGCAGCTCAAGAAGCACGGCTTCGATGCGATGATGTTTCATGATGATGACGCGGTGCCGGACATTGACAACAAGAGCGCGGCGCAGGTGCGGGAGGAGGCGAAGGCGCTGAAGCGGCGGCTGGATGATCTGGGGATAGCGGCGGAGATTGTGGCGCCGCGGTTGTGGTTCAGTCCGATGACCATCGATGGGGCGTACACGAGCAATGATCCGAAGTGCCGGCGGTACGCGATTGAGCGGTCGAAGCGGTGCATTGATGTGGCGCGGTATCTGGGGACGGATTTGATTGTGCTGTGGCTGGCCCGGGAGGGGTCGTACCTGCGGGAGGCGAAGAATGCGCGGAAGTGTGTGGATTATCTGGTGGAGGCGATTGATGCGCAGTTGGAGTACGACAAGAAGATTCGCATTGCGATCGAGCCGAAGCCCAACGAGCCGATGGATGTGGCGTACATTCCGACGATTGGGCACGCGCTGGCGCTGGCGCAACTGACGTGTGATCCGAAGCGGGTGGGGTGTTTGATTGAGACGGCGCACGCGATACTGGCGGGGCTGGATCCGGCGGACGAGATAGATTTTGCGATGGCGTTCGGGAAGCTGTGGAGCATTCATTTGAACGATCAAAACGGATTGAAGTTTGACCAGGACAAACCGTTTGGGAGCGCCAATCTGCGGGTGGCATTCAATCAGGTGCGGGCGCTGGAGCGGAATGGTTATGGGCGGCGGGGGGAATATGTGGCGTTTGATGTGCATCCGTTTCGCACGACCAAGGAGGAGCACTGGATGGCGCATTTGATCAACAGCCGGGCGACGTTTTTGCGGCTGGTGGAGAAGGCGCGGACGTTTGACGAGAAGGCGGCGCAGCAACTGATCGCCGCGCGGGATTACCAGGCGCTGGATCAGATGGTGCTGGAGCATTTGATGGGGCGGTAAGCGGAGGAGAAGAGGAATCGTCCGGCGCGGGGCGGGGGCCGCAAAGTGCGCCCGCGCCGGTTTTTTTCTGCACTCGCCAAACAGCCGGTTTATGGCATAGTAGCGTACTTTGATTGGTTCATGGCCGAGAAAAGCCCAGTGGAAGTACCGTTGTATCTCAACCGCGAGTTGAGCTGGATGGAGTTCAATCAGCGGGTGTTGAATGAGGCGATGGACGCGTCGGTGCCGTTGCTGGAGCGGGTGAAGTTTCTGGCGATCACCAGCTCCAATTTGGACGAGTTTTTTGAGGTGCGGGTGGCGGGGTTGAAGCAGCAGTTGGAGAGCGGGGTGTGGCAGCGGGAGGCGGATGGATACACGCCGCCGGAGCTGTTCAAGGCGTTGTCGCGGCGGATTCACCGGTTTGTGGAGGAGCAGTACCGGTGCTGGAATCAGGTGTTGCGTCCGGCGCTGGCGGAGCGGGGCATCCGGCTGCTGGAGGCGAAGGATTTGAGCCGGGCGGATGTGGCGTTTTTGGAGGGTTTTTATCGCAAATATGCGCGGCCGGTGCTGACGCCGATGGGGATTGATCCGACGCATCCGTTTCCGCTGGTGCTGAACAAGTCGTTGAATTTGATTGTGCGGCTGGCGGTGCAGGGGCCGGGGAAGCGGCGGCAAATCCGGCTGGCGATCGTGCAGGTGCCGCAGAATCTGCCGCGGTTGTTGCGGCTGCCGCGGGAGGATGGGAGGCGGGATTACATTCTGCAAAGCCATGTGATTGGTTTGTTTCTGGGGGATTTGTTTGCCGGGAGCAAGATTTTGGGGCACTGGCTGTTTCGGGTGACGCGCAACAGCGAGCTGTACATTGATGAGGAGGATGTGTCCAACCTGCTGGAGGCGGTGGCGGAGGAGCTGCACCGGCGGCGGCGGGGGGATGCGGTGCGGCTGGCGGTGCAGCATGATTGTCCGGAGGACATCCGGCAGGAGCTGCTGCAGCATTTGAATTTGAGCGAGGAGGATTTGTATTTGATCAACGGGCCGATGAATCCGGTGCGGTTGATGGCGCTGCTGGAGGGGGAACATTCGCCGGAGCTGCGGGATCCGCCGTTTACGCCGCGGGTGGCGCCGGCGTTGCGGGGGCGGAGCGATTTGTTTGCGGTGATCCGGCGGCAGGATGTGCTGTTGCATCATCCGTATGAGTCGTTTCAGAGCGTGGTGGATTTTTTGCAGCAGGCGGCGGAGGATCCGCAGGTGCTGGCCATCAAGCAGACGCTGTACCGGACGGGGGGGGATCCGCGGATTGTGGGGGCGTTGCGGCAGGCGGTGCGGAATGGCAAGCAGGTGACGGCGGGGGTGGAGCTGAAGGCGCGGTTTGACGAGGCCAACAACATTGAATGGGCGCGCCAGTTGGAGGAGGCGGGGGTGCATGTGGTGTATGGGCTGGTGGGGTACAAGATTCACGCGAAGGTGACGCTGGTGGTGCGCAATGAAGAGGAGGGCATCCGGCGCTATCTGCATTTGTCCACGGGGAATTACAATCCCACCACGGCGCGGCTGTACACGGATGTGGGTTTTTTCACGTGCCGGGAGGATTTTGTGGAGGACGCGACGAATTTTTTCAATTTGCTGACGGGGGTCTGCCAGTATCTGCCGATGAAGAAGCTGGTGCTGGCGCCGTTTGAGCTGCACGGGCGGGTGGTGGCCTTGATACGGCGGGAGGCGGAGAACGCGCGGCGGGGACTGCCGGCGCGGATCATCGCGAAGATGAACGCGCTGGTGGACAAAGAGGTGATCGACGCGCTTTACGAGGCCTCGCAGGCGGGGGTGGAGGTGGAGCTGATTGTGCGGGGCATCTGCTGCCTGCGGCCGGGGTTGCCGGGGATCAGCGAGCGCATCCGGGTGCGGAGCATTGTGGATCGTTTTCTGGAGCACAGCCGGGTGTTTTACTTTGAGAACGCGTGCCAGCCGGAGGTTTATTTGAGCAGCGCGGACTGGATGCCGCGCAATTTTTACAAGCGGATTGAGGTGATGTGGCCGGTGGAGGACGGGAATTTGCGGGAGCGGATCATCCAGGAGATTCTGGCGTTGCCGTTGCGGGACAACGTGAAGGCGAGCGTGTTGCTGCCGGATGGGCAGTACCAGCGGGCGTCGCGCGCGCCGGGGGAGGCGGCGCATCGGAGCCAGATGGAGTTCATCGAGCGGGCGACGGAGGCGGAGAAGCAGGCGGCGGCGCCGCCGCGGGTGAAATCCAAATATCCCAAGGTGCAGGTGCGGCTGCGGCCGGAGGGGCCATAAGGGGGCGGCTGGGCGGGCGGGGTTGGGGCGAGCAAACCGAGGAGCGCATCCATGGACGAGCAAACGCGGCGCGAATTGATCGCGATTTTAGTATTTGCCTTTACGTATCTGCTGATCAGCGGGCGGCGGTTGAAGATTCTGCCGTTGAACCGTCCGGCGGCGGCGTTGCTGGGGACGGTGTTGATGGTGGCGGGGGGGGTGATGACGCCGGAGGAGGCGTACCGGGCGGTGGATTACAACACGCTGGTGCTGCTGCTGGGGATGATGTTGATTTCGGCCTATTTGTACATGGCCGGTTTTTTTGACTGGGCGGCGGACTGGATACTGCGGGTGGCGCGGACGCCGCAGCGGTTGCTGCTGTATTTGATCACGGCGTCGGGGGTGTTGTCGGCGTTGCTGGTGAACGACACGGTGTGCCTGATGCTGACGCCGCTGGTGGTGCGGGTGATGGTGCGGGGTGGGTTGCCGCTGGTGCCGTACCTGCTGGCTTTGGCGATGAGCGCCAATTTGGGGAGCGTGGCCACGCTGGTGGGGAATCCGCAGAACATGATCATCGGGCTGCAATCCAAGATTCCGTTTGCGCGGTTTGCGGCGTCCATGATTCCGGTGGCGGTGCTGGGGGTGGCGATGGCGTATATCACGTTGAGTGTGGGATTTCGGAAGGTGTTGAAGGACGCCCGCATCACGGTGCCGGCGGAGCCGCCGCCGCCACTGGACCGGCGGTTGACGGCCGTTTGTGGCATTACTTTGGCGCTGGTGTTTGGGGGCTTTCTGGCGGGGCTGGATCTGGCGTGGACGGCGCTGGGGGGCGGGGCGGTGGTGATGGTGCTGGGGCGGCGGGACACGCACGAGGCGTTGAAGCAGGTGGACTGGCATTTGCTGGTTTTTTTTGCGGCGTTGTTTGTGGTGGTGGAGGGCTTGAACAGCACGGGGCTGCCGGATCAGATTTATGAGCGGCTGCGGCCGTTGTTTGGGCAGACGGTGAACAGCCAGGCGTGGAATTTTGCGTGGTTCAGCGTGGCAGGCTCCAACATATTTTCCAACGTGCCGTTTGTGCTGGTGGCGGGGAAGTGGATGCCGCAGTTTGCGCATCCGGAGCTGATGTGGAAGGTGATGGCGCTGGCGACGACGTTTGCGGGCAACCTGACGCTGCTGGGGTCGGTGGCCAATTTGATTGTGGTGGAGTCAGCGCGGAAGCATGTGGAGGTGGGATTTTGGGACTACGCCAAATACGGCATTCCTGTGACGGTGGTTTCGACGGTGGCGGGGATGGCGCTGCTGTTGTGGTGGCACTGAGGGGGGCGGGGCGGATCAGTCCAGCGAGTGGCGGTCCACCAGGGGTTGGGGGAAGGCCTTGAGGAAGGAGGAGGGGGGTTGGTAGGCGGAGCCGTAGCGGGAGAGATGCATTTCGGGGTAGCAGAGGTAGAGGAAGTGGCGGGCGCGGGTGATGGCCACGTAGAACAGGCGGTATTCTTCGTCGAGGCCGCCGGGTGATTCCAGGGAGCGCAGGCTGGGGAACATGCCTTCGCAGAGCATGATGACAAAGACGGCCTGCCATTCGAGGCCTTTGGCCTGATGGATGGAGGCTGTCTCTTATACACATC
>JAOAIT010000024.1 GCA_026414565.1 Verrucomicrobiia bacterium | reverse complement strand
AGATGTGTATAAGAGACAGGGGGGGGGACGTTGGAGACGGTGCCCTCGAGCATCTTGAGGAGGGCCTGCTGGACGCCCTCGCCGGAGACGTCGCGGGTGATGGAGATGTTCTCGCCCTTCTTGGCGATCTTGTCGATTTCGTCGATGTAGACGATGCCGATTTCGGCGGCCTTGAGGTCGTAGTCGGCGTTCTGGATGAGGGCGAGCAGGATGTTCTCGACATCCTCGCCGACATAGCCGGCCTCGGTGAGGGTGGTGGCGTCGGCGATGGCGAAGGGCACATCCAGCGCCTGGGCGAGGGTGCGGGCCAGGAGGGTTTTGCCGCTGCCGGTGGGGCCGATGAGGAGGATGTTGGATTTCTCGATCTGGACCTCCTTGTCGGTCGCGCCGGCGGGATGCGTGTCGGAGGCGGTGGTGTGGGCGATGCGCTTGTAATGGTTGTGCACGGCCACGGAGAGCACTTTTTTGGCGTGCTCCTGCCCCACGCAATATTCATCCAGCAGCCGCTTCAGCTCGACGGGGCGCGGGATGCGGGCCGGCCCCTGCGGCGGGGGCGGGGCGGGTCCCAATTCCTTGTCCAGCACGCTTTTGCAGAGCAGAACGCAGGTGTCGCAGATATAGACGCCCGGCCCCTGGATGAGCTTCTTAACTTCTGTGTGTGCCTTGCCACAGAAGCTGCACATGGGATTGGCTTTGATTCGGGCCATAGTTCAACCGGGCGGTTTCAGGTAAAATAAAATTAGTCCCTTTGCGGCAAACCGCCACTTTTTTATCATCAGCGGGGCCGGGGCGGGACTGAACGGGTTCAGTCCTTCTTTTGGGCGGGGATTTCCTTGCGGCTGACCACCACCTGGTCAATGAGGCCGTATTCCTTGGCCTCCTCGCTGGACATGAAGCGGTCGCGGTCGGTGTCGCGGGCCACCTCCTCCACGGAGCGGCCGCAATGTTTGGCGAGGATTTCGTTGAGGCGGTCTTTGAGGCGGAGGATTTCGCGGGCCTGGATGCTGATGTCGGTGGCCTGGCCCTGCACGCCGCCCCAGGGCTGATGCACCATGATGCGGGAGTTGGGGAGGCCGAAGCGCTTGCCCTTGGTGCCGGCGGCCAGGAGCACGGCCCCCATGCTGGCGGCCTGGCCGATGCAGTAGGTGTTCACATCGCAGGTGAGAAACTGCATGGTGTCATAAATGGCCAGGCCGGCGGTGACGCTGCCGCCGGGGGAATTGATGTAGAGGTGGATGTCTTTCTTGGGGTCATTCATCTGGAGAAACAACAACTGGGCGATGATGAGGTTGGCCACCATGTCATCCACCGCCGTGCCCAGAAAGACAATGCGGTCCACCAGCAGCCGGGAGTAAATGTCATAGCCGCGCTCGCCGCGCCCGGTCTGCTCGACCACCATTGGCACCAGAAAATTATTCATAATGACGATATCCTAACTTTGCCAACCTACTCGTGGGCCTGCCCAGCGTCAAGTTTTGCGCGGAAAAACCGGCGGGGCAGGCGGTTCAGGCCGGCCCTTCAAGGGGCGGCGGCCAGCAGGGCGGCGGCCCAGGCTGCCGCCAGCAGGGCGCCGCAGGCATACGCCAGCCAGGGGTCCCATTGCGCCAGGGTGGCCGGGATGTGCTGCCGCGCTTTGCTCAGGCCAAGGCCCAACAGCAGGCCGGCCCCCAGCCCGCCCAGGTGGGCCGTGACATCGCTGGCGGGGTTCAGGCCCAGGAGGACGGTGAGCAGGAGGGCGCCGGCCAGTCCGCGCGTGAGCCACTGGCGGCGGGGCTGGGCGCGGGCCTCGAGCACCGACTGGGCGGCGAGCAGGCCGAGCGCGCCCATCACCACGCCGGAGGCGCCCAGGCTCAGATGCGCTGGGCCGTGCACCAGGAGGGTGGCCGCGTTGCCGGCCGCCCCCGCCAGCAAACCGGCCAGCAGGGCGGCGCCCGGTCCAAACGCGCCCATGGCCAGGCCGAGGAGGAGCACGCCCGAGGCCAGATTGGCGAGCAAATGCGCTTCGTCGCCGTGGAGGGTGGTGGCGGTGAACAGCCGCCAGAGTTCACCCCGGGCCACGGCGGCGCCGTCCACCCGGCCGGCCAGCGACAAATCCACCGGCAACACCGCCTGCAGGTAAAACATCACCGCCAGGAAGGCCGCCCAAAACCACACCCGCCAGTCATAGATTTCGCCGGTCCCCCCCACGGGGCTTTGCCAGCGGCGGTTGCGGTTTTCCCGGAGGTAGAGGCGGAGGTGCTGGCAGGCGGCGGTCAGGTGGGCGGGGTCCAGCTCGAGGAACCACTGGCCGGAGGCGGGGTCCTGCTGCCAGGCCGACTCGATGCCCTGGCTGATGAGGACCAGGCTCCATTCGCGGGCTTGCTCTTCCGAGCGGACGGGCAGGCGGGCAGGGGACGCCATGGGGTACAAGCTAGCATTGGCGGGCGGCGGGGGCAATGCGGGGGAGGGGCAGGGAGGGCACTTTTGTGCGGAATAAACTTTACAGGCGGCTGGGGATGTGGTTATTTTGTCGCTTTATTGAAGTTAACGAAGCTGAAATAGAACGTTGAGATGAAAGACCGCCTGGGCGGTCGGAAGCCGATATGGACAAGAGCAAGACCATCGAGAAATTTAAGCTGCACGACAAGGATACCGGGTCGGCGGATGTGCAAATTGCGCTGTTGACCGAGCGCATCAATCAGTTGACGGAGCATTTGCAGAAGCACAAGAAGGATCACAGCTCGCGCCGCGGGTTGTTGATGATGGTGGGGCAGCGCCGGCGGTTGCTGGACTACCTGCACCAGACCGATGCCGCCCGGTATCAGGCAGTGACCAAAAAGCTGAAATTGCGCCGGTAGGAGCCGGTGACGGCCCGGGGCGGCGCGTCAGCCGCACCGGCCCGGGCAGGGGTTCAGTTTTTGGGGGGCGGGCCGTTTGGCAACGTGACCCGAGCGGCCCGTTTCCAGAAAAAACCGAAGTCACGAGAGATAGAAAGAAGCAACCGCCAGCCGAGGCATTTCCTTCAGCAGCCGCTCCCGGAGGAGGGTTGGATGTTGAACGAAGTACCCCGGTACTGGCGGTTGGATGTACAACATGGCAGAAAAAGTAACCGCCCAAGTGGGCAACCGTCCGATTCACATCGAAACTGGCAAACTGGCCAAGCAGGCCGACGGAGCCGTAACCGTTCAACTGGGAGAAACCATCGTCATAGTGGCGGCGGTGGCCGCCATCAAGGCCAAGGAAGGCCAGGACTTCTTCCCCTTAACCGTGGATTACCGCGAGAAGGCGGCCGCCGCCGGGCGCTTTCCGGGCGGCTATTTCAAGCGGGAAGGCCGCCCCACGGAGAAGGAAATCCTCACCAGCCGGCTGACGGACCGGCCGATCCGGCCGTTGTTCCCCAAAGGCTGGTTCAATGAGGTGCAGGTGCAGAGCATATTGCTCAGCGCCGACGGGGAGAATGATCCGGACATCCTGAGCGTCATTGGGGCGTCGGCGGCCTTGATGGTCAGCGACATTCCGTGGGCCGGGCCGCTGGGAGCGGTGCGGGTGGGGCGGGTGAACGGGCAGTGGATTGCCAATCCCACCCATCAGGAGCGGGATCAGAGCGATATGGACATGGTTTATGTGGGCAGCGAGACCGAGCTGCTGATGTTTGAGGGCTCGGCCAAGGAGATCAGCGAGGCTGATTTCATGGCGGCGCTGCAGTTTGGCCACGAGGCCATCCAGCCGCTCATTGCCGCCCAGAAGGAGCTGGCGGCCCGCGCCGGCAAGCCCAAACGGGCCATCACCGTGCAGGTGGTGCCGGAGGAAATCCTGGCCGAGGCCAAACGCCTGGCGGGCGACAAGATTGTGCCGGCGCTCCTGACCCCCGGCAAACTGGCGCGCGAGGCCGCGGTCAAGGCGGTGCAGGACGAGGTGGGCGCCCGGCTGGTGGAGAAATTTGGGGCCGAGAAGGTCACCGAGTTCGTCATCAACGACGCGTTTTACTACATACAGAAGGAGGCCGTGCGCAGTCTCATTTTGAATGAGAAGAAGCGGCTGGACGGGCGGCCGTTTGATCAGATCCGCCCCATTTCCTGCGAGGTGGGCCTGCTGCCGCGGGCGCATGGATCGGCCCTGTTCTGCCGCGGGGAAACGCAGGCGGTCACCCTGGCCACGCTGGGCACCAGCGAGGATGCGCAGGAGTTTGACGCCTACGCCGGGGGCGACACCACCAAGCGTTTTCTGCTGCACTACAACTTCCCCAACTTCAGCGTGGGCGAGACCGGGCGCATCAGCGGGCCGGGGCGGCGGGAGATCGGGCACGGGGCGCTGGCGGAGCGGAGCATTGAGCCGCTGCTGCCGCTGGAGAATTATCCATACGCCATCCGGGTGACCAGCGAGATCATGGAGTCCAACGGTTCGACGAGCATGGCCACGGTGTGCGGGGCGAGCTTGGCGCTGATGGATGCCGGCGTGCCGTTGCAGCGGCCGGTGGCGGGCATCAGCATCGGCCTGTGCACGGAAATGGACGCCCAGGGCGGCATCAGCCGCTATGAGCTGCTCACCGACATCATCGGCTGGGAGGACGCCTTCTGCGACATGGATTGCAAGATTGCCGGCACGGCCAACGGCATCACGGGATTCCAGTTGGATCTCAAGCTCAAGGGCCTGCCGCACCGCATCATGGCCGAGGCGCTGGAGCGCGCCAAAGCCGGGCGGCTGTACATTTTGGGCGAAATGAGCAAGGTGCTGGCGGCGCCGCGGCCGGAGCTGAGCAAGTATGCGCCGCGCATTGAGACGCTGAAGATCAATCCGGAGAAGATCGGCGCGTTGATCGGCCCGGGCGGCAAGAACATCAAGCGCATCGTCGAGGAGTCCGGCTGCGAAATCAACATCGAGGACGACGGCACCGTCAACATCTACTCCACCAGCGCCGAGGGCATGAAGATCGCCCGCGACGCCATCATGGGGATGACGGCCGAGGCCGAGGTGGGCAAGATTTATCGCGGCAAGGTGGTGACGATCAAAGACTTTGGCTGCTTTGTCGAATTCCTGCCGGGCAAGGACGGCCTCTGTCACATCAGCGAGCTGGCCAATTTCCGCGTCAAGCAGACCGAGGACATCGTCAAGCTGGGCGATGAAATCATGGTCAAGTGCCTGGGCGTGGACGAAAAAGGCCGGGTGCGCCTTTCCCGCAAGGCCGCCATGGCGGAGCGGGATCGCATGATGGCCGAGGGCCAGGAGGGCGCGCCGGCGGCCGATGACGCCGCGGCAGCCACCGAGGCCGCCGAGGAGCAGTCGGAGGCGGAGGAGGCGCAGCCCTACGAAGGCGAGCGCCGCGAACGCTCGGAACGCCCGGAACGCCCGGAACGGCGGGAGCGCCAGGCACCGCGCGGCGGGAGCCGTGCGCCGCGTGGCGGGGGCGGGGGCGGCGGGCGCGGCCGGCATGGCGGCGGGCGCGGCCATCACCGGCGCGACGACTAGGCCTGAGGCCCAAGGTTTGCCCAGGCCACCGGCCTGCGGGGCCCAACGCGCCGCGGTCCGCCCGGGATTATGCGCGCATTGATTTTGGGTTGCGGCTACGTGGGCACGGCGCTGGCGGCAGAGCTTCTCCAGCGCGGCGCCGAAGTCCACGCGGTGCGGCGCAGTGCGGCGGAGCCGGTGCCGGCGCCGCTGGAGCGCGTGCGCTGGCTCACCCTGGATCTCACCCGGCGGGAGGCGGTGCAAACCCTGCGCCAGCGGTGGGAGGTGGTCATCAACTGTGTTTCCTCCAGCCGCGGCGGGGTGGAGGTGTATCGCCAGGTGTTTCTGGAGGCGGGCCGGCATCTGCGCGAGGTGCTGGCCGCGGATCCCCCCGATTTGTACATCCATTTGAGCAGCACCAGCGTTTATGGTCAGACGGATGGAGGCTGGGTGACGGAGGACAGCCCCACCGCGCCGGCCAGTGAAACGGCGCAGGTGCTGGTGGCCACCGAACAGGAATGGCGCGCGGCGGGACTGCCGGTGACCATTCTGCGGCTGGCGGGCATCTACGGGCCGGGGCGGTGTTTCTGGCTGCAACAATTTCTGGCCGGCCAGGCCCGGCTGGGGGAGGGGGAAGGCCGCTGGCTCAACATGATTCACCGCGATGACGTGGTGGCGGCCATTCTGGCCGCGTGGGAGCAGCGCGCCGCGGCGGCGGGGCGAGTTTATAATGTGGCCGATGATCACCCGGTCACGCCGCGCGAGTTGTATGGCTGGCTGGCGGAGGTGCTGCACCGGCCGCTGCCCCCGGCGGCGGAAGCCGGCGAGCGCGCGCCGCGCAAACGGGCTTTGACGCACAAGCGCGTCAGCAACCTGCGGTTGAAAGCCGAGCTGGGCTGGCAGCCGCGCTATCCGGACTTCCGGCGGGGATTTGGGGAGGAAATCCGGCGGCTGCAGAGCGAGGGGCTGCCGGCCGGTTGAGCGGCGCCGGGGCGGAGGCGGGGGAGGTTAGAATTCAATCATGGCCTTGATCACACCGTCGCGATAGTCCGCCACCATGGCGAAAGCGTCGGCGGCTCCTTCCGGGCCGACGGTGTGTGTAACGAGGAAATCGGGTTGCACCGCGCCGGTGGCCACGAGGTCCATGGCAGGCTGCACGCACTGATTCTGGCGGCGGACATTGACGAGGGTGATTTCCTTGCGGCGCAGCGAGTCAATGTGGAAGGAGACGCGTTCTTCGCGGGGAATGCCGACAATCGCCAGCGTGCCGCCGGGCTTGAGGAGGTCCACGGCCTGGTCCAGGGCGGCCTGCTGGCCGGCGCACTCGAAGACGACATCCAACCCGTGAGGCTCGGCGTTGAGGATGTGGCGGACGACATCTTCGGTGTCGGGGTTGCCGGCCCAGCGCGCGCCGTGGTCTTGGGCGAATTGCACGCGATAGGGCAGGCGGTCGGTCATCCAGATGCCCGCGGCGCCGGCGTGGCGGGCGGCCAGCATGACGCACAGTCCGATGGGGCCTGCGCCGAGGATGCCCACGCTCATGCCGGGTTGCAGGCGGGCGAGGCGCACGGCATGGAGGGCGATGGAGAGCGGCTCGCAGAGGGCGGCCTGGACCAGGTTGATGCGCCGGAAGGTGCGATACACACTGGTTTCGGGCATGACGATGAACTCGCTCAGACAACCCGGCGCCTCGGTGGGGCAGCCCAGGAAACGCAGATGGCGGCAGGTGTGGGGACGGCCGGCACGGCATTGATCACACGCGCCGCAGCTCATGGCGGGGTCCACCGCCACTTCATCCCCCAGTTTGACCCGTTGCACAGCGGCGCCGGTGGCCATGACCACGGCGGAGCATTCGTGGCCCAGGACGAACGGGAACTGGACGCGGCGGGAGGCGATGCGGCCGGTTTCGTAATAATGCAGGTCCGAGCCGCAAATGCCCACGCAGCGGACTTGCAGCAGGACATCGTGCGGCGAGCGCAGCTCGGGCATTGGCAGCTCCATCCATTCCAGACGGCGCAGGGCGGTGAGAGCGAGAGCTTTCATGGCATGACTGATCCGCAGTCGGCCCGGACATCAAGTCCACGAATGCACCCGGCTGTCCAGTTGAAAGATTTGACCGGAGACATTCCGCATGCCTGCCAGAAACACGATGAAGCGGGCCACCTCGGGCAGGTCGTTCATCCGGCGCAGCAGGTTGGCCTCGGTGAGCGCGGCCAACTGCGCGGCGGTGAGTGATTGCGTCATGCCGGTGGGCAGCACGCCGGGGAGGACGGCGTTGACCTGCACGTTGTGGGGGGCCGCCTCGCGGGCCAGGCTCACGGTCAGGCCCAACAGGGCGGCCTTGGCGGCGGCGTAGTTGGCCTGGCCGCGCGCGCCGGCGCGGGCGGCAAAGCTGCTGATATGGAGGATGTGGCCGGCGCGCTGGCGGGCCATCACCGGCAGCACGGCGCGGGCGCAGAGGAACGCGCCTTTGACGTGCACCTGCATCACGGCGTCCCAGTCGGCGGGCGGCATCTGCGCCAGGAGGGTGTCGCGGGTGATGCCGGCGCAGTGGACGAGCAGATCGAGGCGTCCCCAGCGGGCCAGCAACTGCTCGACGGCCGCAGTCACGCCGGCGGTGGAGGTCACGTCCAGCGCCAGCGGCAGCAGGGCCTCGCCGGCGGGCGTCAACGGCTGCCGATGCCAGCCGGCGCCCACGCGCCAGCCCTGGGCCAGCAGCTCGTGGATCACCGCGTTGCCCAGGCCGCCCGCGGCGCCGGTGATCAGCGCCACCGGGGGAGGCGGTGTCGCGTGTTCGTTTGCCACGCCGGCAGTGTAGAGCGAGGCCGCGAAGAAGAAAAGGCGCAATGCCCCAGGCGCTCGCTTCCCATGCGCGCGAGGTTTTATCGCGGCTGGCGGAGAGAACGCGGCGGCGGGCCGCATGATTTATTGGCGCGGACACGCAGACGCAGAAAAAATTTCATGCGTGGAGCGGCGCGGGGACAGATGACGAGCGAAGCCACAAGTGCAGATTTTTTTGCGGGACAGTTGACGAAAGCAGCGGAGCGTGTCATATAAATGCCATGACACACCATCAGCAGCCTGCGCGGTGCACGCCAGAAGCCGCAGGGTGGTTTGTCTCTTCTGGTTCCTCCGGCGGTATTCAAGGAAGCGTGATTTTCTCTCCTCTCTCTCCCGACGCAAGTTTGCGCAGAAAGGAGGTGAAACACGATGGCCGATAAGAAGGCGAAGAAAGCGCCTGCCAAGAAGAAGGCAGCCGCCAAGAAGAAGAAATAACCTGAACCTTTAACCAACAAGCCAGAGTTACATGGGTTGGGTGCAACCGAGGTCCATTTAACTCTGGCTTTTGCTTTTAGCGGGGGGCGGCCGGGGGAGGGGGAAGTAACCGGTGAAGCAAGCTGGGGCATGAGCCAGGTCAAGCGGAGCAAATCTGCCGGCCGCGCCGGGGCACGGCGGCGGCAGGTGGCGCTGATTGTGGAGACCTCCGTGGTGTACGGACGCCAGATCTTGCGCGGCATTGCGCGGTATCTGCGGCGGCACGGCGGGTGGTCGGTTTTTTTGGACGAGCGCGAGCTGCGCGCGCCGCCGCCGGACTGGCTGCGGCGGTGGAAGGGGGACGGCGTGATTTGCCGCTCCACGACGCCGGAATGGGCGGAGGTGTTCCGGCAGCGGGGGCTGCCGGTGGTGGATTTGAATGATCAGCATCTGGAGCTGGGGCTGCCGCGGGTGGCGTCCGACATGGTGGCCATTGGCCGGCTGGGGGCGCGGCATTTGTTGGAGCGGGGATTCCGGCAACTGGCGTATTGTGGATTTCTGGGGGAGACGTGGTCGTTGCAGCGGCGGCAGGGTTTTACGGAGGTGGCGGGGCCGGCGCTGAAACGGGAGTGGATATTTGAGACGCGATGGCTGAGCGTGCGCGAGCGGCCGTACGAGGAGGAGCGCCAGCGGCTGGCCTGCTGGCTGCAAACGCTGCCGCTGCCCATCGGCATCATGGCCTGCAACGATGTGCGCGCGCAGCACGTGCTGGACGCCTGCCGCCAACTGGGGTGGTCGGTGCCGCGGCAGGTGGCGGTGTTGGGGGTGGACAACGCGGAAACGTTTTGCGAGCTGTGCGAGCCGCCGCTGTCGAGCGTGGTGCCCGATGCGGAGCGGGTGGGGTATGAAGCGGCGGCGATGCTGGACCGGTTGATGGCGGGGGCGGCGGCGCCGGCGGCGCCGCTGCTGCTGCCGCCCCGCGGGGTGATTACGCGGCAGTCCACCGAGGTGTATGCCTTTGCCGAGCCGCTGGTGAGCCGGGCCATGGAGTTTATCCGGCAGCACGCCTGCCGGGGGCTGCGGGTGGAAGAGGTGGTGCGTCATTTGAAATGCTCGCGCTCCTGGCTGGAGAGCGCCTTCCGGCGGCATGTGGGGCACTCGCCGCAGCGGGAAATCCGGGCGGTGCAAATGCAGCGCGCCCGCGAGCTGCTGCTCGCCACGGACTGGAAGTTGCCGCAGATTGCGCAGGCGGTGGGGGTGGAGCAGGCCGCCTACCTGGTGTGTCTTTTTCGCAAGTTCTACGGCCTGCCGCCCGCCCGCTACCGGCGCCAGTACGGGGTGGCGGACTAGTCCCGCCGCCAGCCCCGGCGGGCGCCCCTAAAAATACGAAATTTTCCAGATAAAAGATTGCAACCGCGGCGGCGGACGATGTGGTAAGGTGCGGGGCATGGAATGCAGCAGCGCAGCACACACAGCGGCACGGGGTCAGGGACAACCGGCGGCAAGGGCCCGGGCGCGGTTCTGGCGGCTCTGGCTCCGGGTGGGTCTGGTGGCGCTGGGGTTGACCGGCGGCGTCAGGGGGGCGCCGGCCCCGCTCACGCCCGTGCCGGTGGCACAGGTGGTGATCGAGGATGCGTTTTGGTCGCCCAAACTCAAGGTGTGGCGGGAGGTGACGATCCCGGACTGTTTCGCCAAGTTTGAGCAGGACGGGGCACTGACCAATTTTGACCGGGTCCGCGAAGGCCGCAGCGGCCAGCATGCGGGGCCGCCGTGGTATGATGGTTTGATCTACGAGATGATCCGGGCGAGCGCGGATTTTCTGGCGGCGCGGCGGGAGGCCGCGCTGGAAGGGCGGGTGGATGGTTACATTGAACGCATAGCGGCGGCGCAGGCGCGGCATCCGCAGGGTTATCTCAACACCTACACGCAACTGGAGCGGCCGCATCAGCCGTGGGGGCTGAACGGGGGCGACGACAACTGGCAGCACGATGTCTATAACGCAGGGGCGCTGGTGGAGGCGGCGGTGCATTATTACCGGGCCACGGGCAAGACGCGGCTGCTGGAGGTGGCGGTGCGGCTGGCGAATCACATGGCGGACGTGATGGGGCCGCCGCCCAAGGCGAACGTGGTGCCGGGGCACTCGCTGCCGGAGGAGGCGCTGGTCAAGCTGTATGGATTGTTCAAGGAGGAGCCTGGCTTGAAGGCGCGGATGCCGGTGCCGGTGGAGGAGCTGCAGTATCTGCGGCTGGCCGAGTTTTGGATCGAAAACCGGGGGCGGCATGCCGGGCGCAAGAGCTTTGGGGCGTATGGGCAGGATCATCGGCCGGTGCTGGAGCAGGAGACGCTGGAGGGCCACGCGGTGCGGGCCACGCTGTTATGCGCCGGCGTGGTGGCGGCGGCGCGGGCCAATGGGCGGGCGGATTATCTGGCGGCGGCCACGCGGCTGTGGAGCAATATGGTGCAGCGGCGCATGTACATCACCGGCGGGCTGGGGGCGGTGGCGCAGCATGAGGGGTTTGGCGGGGATTATGAGCTGCCCAATGACGGCTATCTGGAAACGTGCGCGGCGGTGGGGGCGGGATTTTTTCATCACCAGCTTAATCTGGCGCTGGGCGAGGCGCGCTACGCGGATGAACTGGAGCGGGTGTTGTACAACGCCATTCTCACCGGTGTTTCCCTGAGCGGGGACCGGTATTTCTACGACAATCCGCTGGCCGCCGGCCCGCAACGGCAGCGCTGGGCGTGGCATTCCTGCCCGTGTTGTCCGCCCATGTTTCTCAAGATCATGGGGGCGCTGCCGGGCTGCATTTATGCCCAGGCGCCGGGCGAGGTGTATGTCAATTTGTTCATCGGCAGCCGGACGACGGTGCCGGTGCAGGGTGTGCCGGTGCACTTGCGCCAGCTCACGCGTTATCCCTGGGAGGGCGAGATCAAGCTGGTGGTCACGCCCGAGCGGGCGGTGGATTTTGCCTTGTATGTGCGGTTGCCGGGGTGGGGTGAGCAGCCGCGGCTGCGGGTGAACGGGCGCGGGGTGGGCACGGTGGAGGTGGTGCGGGGTTATGCGCGCCTGCAGCGCACCTGGCGGCGGGGCGAGGTGGTGGAATTGTCCCTGCCGCTGCCGGTGCGGCGCGTGCAGGCGCATCCGAAGGTGGAGGCCAACCGCGGGCGGGTGGCGCTGCAACGCGGGCCGCTGTTTTACTGTTTGGAGGGCGTGGATCACGGCGGCAGTGTGCGGCATCTGGTGATTCCGCCCGAGGCCCCGCTGCGGGCGGAGCATCAACCGGGCCTGCTGGGCGGGGTGACGGTGCTCCGCGGTCCGGCCGTGGCCGTGCATCGGGCGGAGTGGCCGGACACGTTGTACCTGCCGCAAAACCGGGTGCCGGGAATGTCCAACGCCACCTTCATGGCCATTCCTTATTTTGCACATGCCAACCGGCAGGCCGGGGAAATGCGGGTGTGGATGGCGGAGACGCCGCTGGTGGCCGAGCCGCTGCCGCGGCCGACGCTCGCCAGCGGGGCGCGGGCCTCGGCGTCGCATTGTTTTGCGCGGGACACCGTGGCGGCCTTGAATGACCAGGTGGAGCCGGCGGCGTCGGATGACGCCAAAATCCCGCGGTTCACCTGGTGGGATCATCGGGGGACGGTGGAGTGGGTGCAGTATGATTTTGGCCGGCCCGTGCGGGTGCGCGCGGTGGAGGTGTATTGGTGGGATGAGCGGCGCATTCAGGCCCATTGCCGGGTGCCGCAATCATGGCGGGTGCTGTATCGGGACGGGGAGGAGTGGCGGCCGGTGTCCCAGCCGAGTGGCTATGGCACGGAGATGGACCGGTTCAACCGGGTGACTTTTGCGCCGGTGGAGACCCGCGCCCTGCGGTTGGAGGTGCAACTGCAGCCGGGCTGGTCCGGCGGGATCCTGGAATGGCGCGTGGAATAGAAAGCGCGCAGGCCAACGCCTGGGATTAAGAAAACATCAGAAACTGGGCGATATTCAATCGAGCCGGCGGAGCTGGCGCAGGAAAAGGTGAAGAGCATGAAAATGAGGGTGTTGCTGATAGGTGGTTGGTTGATGCTCGGGGCCGGACTGTGGGCGGCGCCCGAGGCCGTGATTACGGTGGATGCCGCGGCGCGTGCCCACCGGATTTCCCCTTATCTGACGGGGGCGTGTTTGGAGGATGTGAATCATGAGGTGTATGGCGGGCTGGACAGCCAGATGGTGTTTGGCGAGAGCTTTGCCGAGCCGGCGCCGCCGCTGCCGGTGCGCGGTTTCACGGCTTACGGCGGGAGCTGGACGGTGCAGGAGGGGGTGCTGCACGCGCCGGGCGGGGACGGGCCGAAATTATTGTGCGATCTGGCGCCGGCGCTGAGCGAGGGCGAGGTGAGTGTGGAGGTGTTTTTCCCTGAGCGCGCCCCGGGCAATGCGGGACTCATTGTCAAGGTCAGCGAGCCGGGAGTGGGGGCGGATCGTTTCACGGGCTATGAGATCGCGCTGGAGACGTCCGGGCGGCTGGTGTTGGGGCGGCACCGGCAGAATTGGGAGCCGATTCGCACGGTGCCGTGCGAGGTGGCGGTGGGGCAATGGAACAAGCTGGCGGTGCGGATGGAGGGCACGGCGTTGGAGGTGCGGGTCAATGAGCGCCTGATCACCCGTTATGAGGATACGCAACATCCGCTGGGCGCGGGGCTGGTGGGGCTGCGCACGTGGCAGCGGGAGGCGCGTTTCCGCAACCTGGTCCTCACCACGGGCGGCGCGGTGCGGCGGGTGGAGTTTGCGCAGGCGGAGGCGGAGCTGTGGGGGCGGGGCGTGAGTGGCATGTGGCGGCCCCTGCGCCGCGGCAGTGCGCGGGGCGAGTTCGGGCTGGAAACCCGGGATGCGTATTCAGGGCCGCAAAGTCAGCGCCTCACCTTCAGCAGCGGCGTGGGGGAGATCGGGATCGAGAATCAGGGCTTGAACCGCTGGGGCATGTATTTCCAGCGCGGCAGGGTGTACGAGGGCCTGGTGGTGGCGCGCGCGGCGGAGGACACCGAATTATGGGTGGCGCTGGAGAGCCGCGACGGGGCGCGGGTGTATGCGGAGCGGCGGCTGCCGGTGGCGGCGGGAGGCTGGCAGAAGCTGAACTTCAAGCTGACGCCCGGCGCCACGGACCCGGCGGGGCGGTTGGCGCTCAAGCTCAAGCAGCCGGGCAGCGTGGTGGTGGGCTATGCCCTGCTGCAACCCGGCGCCTGGGGGCGGTTCAAGGGCCTGCCCGTACGGCGGGATGTGGCCGAGGCGCTGGTGGCCCAGGGGCTGACGGTGATGCGTTATGGCGGGTGCATGGTGAATGCGCCGGAGTATCGGTGGAAAAAAATGATTGGCCCGCGCGAGCAGCGTCCGCCCTACAAGGGATGGTGGTATCCCTATGCTTCCAACGGGTGGGGCATTTTTGATTTTCTCAATTTCTGCGAGGCGGCAGGTTTTTTGGCCATTCCGGCGGTGAACATGGGGGAAACGCCGCAGGACATGGCGGATTTCATTGAGTACGTCAACGGCCCGCCGGAGACGCCCTGGGGGCGGCGGCGGGTGGCCGACGGCCATCGGGCGCCATACCGGCTGCGGCATTTGCAACTGGGCAACGAGGAGCGCGTGGACGAGGCGTATTATGCGAAATTTAAGGCGCTGGCGGAGGCCATCTGGGCGCGTGATCCGGAGATCATTCTGGTGGTGGGAGACTTTGCCTATGAGGAGGTCATTACCGATCCCCAGGCCGTGCGGGGGGCGGCTTCGCGCATCACGCATCTGAACGCGCAGCGGCAGATTCTCGAGCTGGCCCGGCAGCACGGGCGCGAGGTGTGGTTCGATGTGCACGTGTGGACGGATGGGCCGCGCCCCACGGGCTCGCTGGAGGGCGCGCTGAGTTTCCGCGATGCGCTGGAGAAGCTGGTGCCGGACGCGCGGTTTCGGCTGGCGGTGTTTGAATTGAACGCCAACAACCCCGCGCAGCGCCGCGCCCTGGCCAACGCGCTGGCGCTGCAACGTTTTCAGCGCGACGGGCGCGTGCCGGTGGTCTGCTCCGCCAACTGCCTGCAGCCCGACGGGCAGAATGACAATGGATGGGATCAGGGGCTGCTTTTTTTGAATCCCGCGCAGGTGTGGTTGCAGCCGCCAGGGTATGTGACGCGGCTGTTTGCGCGCCATTATCAACCGTGGGCGGTGCGGGCGGAGGTGCAGGGCGCCGGCGAGGCCCTGGAGGTGACGGCCACGCGCAGTGAGGACGGCCGCGCGCTGGTGGTGCAGGTGGTCAATCTGAGCGATCAGCCCGTGCCGGCGCGGCTGGAGCTGGCCGGGTTTGTGCCCGCCCGGGCGGAGGCCGTGGTGGAAGAGCTGGCCGGGCCGCTGGATGCCCGCAACACCGCCGCCGCACCGGAGCGCGTGGCGCCGCAGAGCCGGCGGTGGCGGCACGGCGCCGCCGGCGGTCCGCCGCGGTGGGTTTTTGCGCCGCATTCCGTGACGTTCCTGCAGTTCAAGTAAGCGAAATCGCCGGCGGGTGCCGCGGCGCGGCCTGGCCATCAACCCAGTCCCTGGCGGCGGGCCATGCGGGCGAAGACGCCGTCCTGCGCCAACAGTTCGGTAAAAGTGCCCTGCTCAATGATGCGCCCTTTTTCCAGGACGATGATCTGATCCATGGCCTGAAGAGTGGAAAGGCGGTGGGCCACGCAGATGACGGTGCGGTTCTCCTCCAGTCGTTCAATGGCGGCCTGCACCTCGGCCTCGGACTGGGCGTCGAGGGCGGCGGTGGCTTCGTCGAGGACGAGGATGGGGGCGTTGCGGATGAAGGCGCGGGCGATGCAAATGCGCTGGCGCTGGCCGGCGCTCAGCTCGACGCCGCGCTCACCCACGGGCGTATCGTAGCCCTGGGGTTTGGCCATGATGAAATCATGGGCATAGGCCATGCGGGCGGCCTGTTCGATCTCGGCGCGGGTGGCGCCCGGTTTGCCGCAGGCGATGTTTTCGGCGATGGTGCCGTCAAACAGGACGACCTCCTGGCTGACGAGCGCCATCTGGCGGCGGAGGTCGGCGCTGTTCAGGTCGCGCAAATCCACGCCGTCGAGGCGGATGGCGCCCTGTTGGGGGTCGTAGAAGCGGAAGATCAGATTGACGAGCGTGCTTTTGCCGCTGCCGCTTTCGCCGGCGATGCCCAGGCGCAGGCCCTTGGGAATGGTGAGTTGAATGTCCTGCAACACCGGTTGATCGTGGTAGGCGAAGGTGACGTGTTCAAAAGTGATGGCGCGGGCGAAGGCGGGGGCGGGCCGGGGGTGGGCGGGTTCCTTGACGGTGGGCTGCTCGGCAAAGATTTGCATGAGCCGTTGGACGCCCACGCTGGCCTGGGTAAAAAACATGGGCACATTGGCCAGGCGTTTGATGGGGGTGAACATGACGGCCACGCCGGTGAAAAAGCCCACCAAGTCCGGCACGGAGACCTGGCGGTAAAAGACCACCACAATCAGCAGGCCCAGGCCCAGCATGCCGATGACCTCCATGAGGGGGTTGACCAGCTCCTTGGCCTGGACGTTTTTCATGCTGTGGTGGACGGACTGGCGGATGTACTCGCGGTAGCGCCGGCTCTGCTCGGCCTCGAGGCCGAAGGCCTTGACCACGCGGATGGCGCTCAGGGCCTCGACGAGCAGGTTGGCCTGGGAGACGGTGGCCTGGACCAGGCGTTGCATGGCGTGGCGGACTTTGCGGCCGAGGATGATGAGCGGCACCACGCACAGGGGGAGAAACACGATGGCCAGCAGGGTGAGCGGCGCGTTGACCATGAGCAGGGCCAGGAAGACCACGGCGATGGTGAACGGTTCCTTGATGAGGTCATTGAAACCGTTGGTCATGCAGCGCTGCAGGGCCGCGGTGTCGCTGTTGATGCGGGTCAGCAAATCGCCCAGGGTGGAGCGGTTGAAGAAATCGAGCGACAGGGCATAGAGCTTTTCCAGCAAACTGACGCGGACATCGGCGATGAAGCGCTCGCCCACCCAGTTGTTGCAATAGGTGGCCAGATAACCGAGATAGCGGCTCACCGCCACCATGAGGGGGAGGATCAACAGGCCGCCGAGCATCTGCCGCCAGTCGGGTCGCCGTCCGGCCTTGGGCAGCCAGGGGTCGAGGGCGGCCTGCACTTTTTCCGAGGCTTGCGGCAGCCAGCCGGGCTGAACGAGTTGGGGGGCGGCGGGGGGCCGGGCTTTTTCCTCGGCGCGGCGGGCGGCGTAGGCGGGGTCCATGCGCTCGAAGAGCGTGCGCGAGACCCAGACGAAACTGGCGTTGGTGAGGCCGAAACTCACCGCCAGCAGGATGCCCATGAGCAGGCGCGGCCAGTACTTGCGCAAGTACGGCCAGCCAAATTTAAGCACCGTCCAGATATGGCTCATGATGATGAACCGCGAGTCCGCGGGGACCAACATAACGGTTGGGGCGGTCTGGCGTCGAGCCAGAAGCGGCGGCCGCCGTCACGGCCTCCCGTCCCAGGGGGCGGGCGCCGCCCCGGAGGGCGGGCTTGATGCCGGGGCGGTTGGCGGCCGGGAGTCATTCCCGATACGGGCGCAATTCGTGCTGGGGCGGGGATTTCATTTGATCCCGCACCTGGGCCACGGGCAGCTCGGATTCGAGCAGCCAGACGGTGCGGCCGGCAAAGTATTGGAGCAGCCGCCGGTTTTTCTCCGGGCCCATGTCGCGCGCCCAGAGGACGGGGGCGCCGTCGAGGTCGGCGCCGTTGTGGACCCAGTCATCATGCACGGATTGTTTGGGGCCGTAGCGGACAAGGATGAGGTGCTGACCGCCCTGGCGGGTGAGGCGGGCGATCATTTCCTGGCGCTGGTAGTCCCAGTCGCGGCGCTGGTTTTCCCAGCGGCGGGTTTTCAGCCACAAGGCGGTCTGGCCCAGAAAACCGAGCAGGATCAACACCACCACGGCGCGCCCCAGGGGCCGGCCGCCGGGGCGCCAGCCCGCCCATTGGCGCAGGCCGTGGAGCAGGACGACAAACAGGAAACCGCCGATGGGGGCGGCGTAGCGGTCCCACATCCAGGTTTCCTGCAGAGTGAGCAGCCCGAAAGCCAGCACCGCCCCGAGGGCAAAGCGGGGCCAGCCGCCGCGGCGCCAGACCCACGGCAGCGCCAGCAGGGGCAGGGCCAGGACGTAGAAGCGCCCCAGATAATCCCGCGCCAGGCGCTTGAGTTTCACCCCGGACTGGCGGAGGAATCCCGTCAGCGTTTGCTGGGCGTAATATTCCTCGCAGGCATAGCCGACAAAGTGCTCGCGGATGAGGGCGTGATGGTAGGCTGGTTCCGGGCGCGGTTTCATCCACACCAAAAACGGGGCCACGGCGTAACGTTCCTCATAGACCATGTAGGGAAACTTGAGATATTGGCCGGTGAGGCGCGCGTTGTAATAACCCTGCCAGCCGAGGTAGAGGCCGGCGACGATGGCGGCGGGCAGCAGGGCGCGTTGCAGTGTTTTAATGTCCAGGGTGGCCCGCTGGCGCCACGTCCACACGGCCAGGCCGGTGAGGGCGATGAGGGCCACCAGCAGCCCCTCAAAGGGGCGGCTCAAGGCCATGCAGGCGCCGCCGGTGGCCAGCCAGAATCCATGGGCGGGCCGGGGGCCGTTGACCCAGCGGCGAAAGGCGCCGGCCACCAGCGCGCCGCCCAGGAGGGCCTCCGCGCCGCCCCAATAAACCTGGCCCCACTTGAGCAACACCGGATGCAGGGCCACCAGCAGGCCGCCCAGCACGGCCCAGCGCGGCGGCAGCCAGGCAAAAAAGGCCCAACACAGGGCGGCGCAGGCCAGGGCCACGCTCAGCCACATGCCCACGATGGGCTGGCCCACGGTCACCTGGCCCAGGGCCAGCATGAGGCCTTGGGCCGGGGGGTATTTGGACATGCGCACGGGCGTGGGCGAGTGGGGCGGCTCGCAGAGGACGTGGATTTCCTCGAAAAATTCGGCCAGGGGATGGGCCGGGTTGGCCAGGCGCCCGCGGGCGAAGGTGTCGGCGGCCAGGAGATTGGCAAACTCATCGTGGATGTGGGGCGCCGAGCGGCCCACCACGAGCGTGAGGCCGCCGTGCAGTGCAAAAGTGAGCAGCCCCACCAGGGCGATGGTGAGGCGGGGCCGGCGGCCGAGCGCGCCGGTAAGCAGCTCAAGGCCGCGCAGGGCGCGGGAAAACCAGCGGGGTTGCCAAAGGGCCAGGGCGGCGAGGGCGGCGGCAAGCAACAGGATTTTGGTCATGGTCGTGACGCCCGCAGGTCATACCATAAGCGGCGGCGGAGTGCCAGTGCGGTGTGGGAGGGCGCGGCTGGCGCGGGGGTTGGAATATCGGATTGCTTTTTGGCGTCCAATGCGGCAGAACGCAGATGCACAAAGCCAATACTATGAAGCAATCCATATTCTCCTGGGCCTTGCTGGCGGGACTGATCTGTGGGGGGGGGATGGTGTTTGCGGCGCCGGCGGCGCCGTGGGTGGTGTATGACGGTTTTCCCGGCCCCGGCAAGGGCAAACACATCGTGCTGGTTTCGGGCGACGAGGAGTATCGGTCGGAGGAGGCGTTGACGCAACTGGGACGGATTCTGGCGCGGCATCATGGGTTCAAGTGCACGGTGTTGTATGCGATTGACCCGGCGACCGGCGAGATCAATCCCAATGTGAACAGTAATATACCCGGGCTGGAGGCGCTGAAGACGGCGGACTTGATGATCATTTTCACGCGCTGGCGCAATCTGCCGGACGAGCAGATGAAGCCCATTGTGGATTATGTGGAGGCGGGGAAGCCGGTGCTGGGGATACGCACGGCGACGCATGCGTTCAAGTTGAGCAACAAAAACAGCCCGTATTTCAAATACAGCGACGGCTACGGGGGCGCGGATTATGAGGGGGGCTTCGGGCGGCAGGTGCTGGGGGAGAAGTGGATTGCGCATCACGGCAATCACGGCACCGAGGCGACGCGCGGGATGATCGCGCCGGGCGAGGCGAATCATCCGATCCTGCGGGGAATCAAGGACGGGGAGATTTTCGGGCCGACCGATGTGTACCGGGTGCGCCTGCCGCTGCCGGGGGACAGCCGGCCGCTGGTGCTGGGGCAGGTGGTCAAGGGGATGAAGCCGGAGGATCCGCCGGTGGAAGGGGAGAAGAATAATCCGATGATGCCGATTGCGTGGACCAAGACCTACAAGGGCGGGCGGGTGTTCACTTCCACGATGGGCAGCGCGGTGGACATGCAGAATGAGGCCTTCCGGCGGCTGCTGGTCAACGGGGCCTACTGGTGCCTGGGCATGGAGGCGCAAATCCCGGCGCGCAGCCGCGTGGAAATTGTGGGCGAGTGGAAGCCGACGTACTTCGGCTTCGGCAAGCATGTCAAGGGCATCAAGCCGGAGATGCTGGCGGAGATTAAGTAGGCGGCCGTCCCGCCGCGGGCGGCCGGCCGGCTAGACTTCCGGATGTTTCCACGGTTTGCGGTAGGCGCGGCGCAATAATTTGGTGGCGGCGGCATCGCCTACGACCACCCGTTTGACGGGGTCGTAGGTGACGGGCCGGCCCAGTTGCATGGCGATGTTGGCCAGGATGCAACTGGCGGTGGAGATGTGGCCTTCCTCGATGTCCGCCACGGGGCGGCGGCCCTCGGTGATGGCGGCCAGCCAGTCGAGCATGTGGCGGCGGGTGGCGGGGGCGGCGTGCAGCTCGATGCCCTTTTCGGTGACGTCTTCCGGGAATTGCTCGCGTTCGTAGAGGCAGTCCTTGCGGATGGGTTTGCTGTTTTTGTCGCGGGGGATGAAATCGTAGCGGGTGACGCTGGCCTTGAGGGTGCCGCGATCGCCGTAGAGGAACATGGCCCAGGGATAATCCGGGTCGGGCGGGTCGCCCCAGGTGCGGTGCTGCCAGACGATGGTCAGCTCGGGGTACTCAAAGACGGCCGTCTGGGTGTCGGTGATGTTGGACTTGCCTTCTTTCTGCACAAAGATGCCGCCGCTGGAGCTGATGCGGCGCGGCCAGCCCAGGCCCAGCATCCAGCGGACGGTGTCGAGCATGTGGATGCACATGTCGCCCACGATGCCGTTGCCGTACTCCATGAAGGTGCGCCACCAGCGGACATGCGGGAGGCCGTCGTAGGGGCGCCAGGGGGCGGGGCCGGTCCACATTTCATAATCCAGGAAATCAGGAACGGGCTGAACGGGAGGATTGCCATTGGCCCGCATGTGGTAATAGCAGCAGATTTCGATGTGGGAGACCTTGCCCAGCAGGCCGGCGTCCACGATGTTTTTCTTGGCCTCGACGAGGTGGGGGGTGCTTTTGCGCTGGGTGCCCACCTGCACCACGCGGCGGTGTTTGCGGGCGGCGGCCAGCATGGCCTCGCCCTCGAGGACGTCCACGCTGATGGGTTTCTGCACATAGACATGGGCGCCGGCTTCGAGGGCGGCAATGGTTTGCAGGGCGTGCCAGTGGTCGGGCGTGCCGATGAGGACGAGGTCCAGATCCCGCTCGGCGAGCATCTGGCGGTAATCGGTGTAGAGGCGCGGCACTTTTTTGGACTTCTGGCGCTGGCTGACCAGCTCGCCGGCCTCCTTGAGGAGGTTGCGGTCCACATCGCAAAGGGAGATCACCTCCACCGGCGCCACCTGAATGAGGCGGAAGAGATCGCTCTTGCCATACCAGCCGGTGCCGATCAGGCCGACGCGCCAGGTTTTTTGCTGGATGAGGTCCGCGGCCCGGGCGCCGACCACCGAGAGGGCCAGCGAGGCGGAAGCGGTTTTGAGGAAGTGGCGGCGATTGATCATGAAGCTCATAGGACGGGAGGTGGCATGGAGGTTGAACACAGGGCAGGCCACGGCCGCCGGCGGCATGCTCCCGGCAGGCGGGCGGTGATTTCCGTGGTCCACTGCATGGGGGTTAATGTGTCGGTTTTGCCGGGCGGGCGCAAGTCCAAGTGAAGTGGCGGGCGGCGGGCGTTTTTGGGCCGGCCGCCCGCGGAAAAGGGCGAAACGGCGATGGAAAAAGGGGGAGATTGCCATTATGGTTAGGCGTTGTTCATGCGTGGTTTATGGCGATGGGGCGGGGCCGTGTTGCTGGCGCTCGCGGCGGTGGCCGGGGCGGCGGAGACGCGGCGTTTTGTGTGGCGCGAGCCGGAGCTGCGGGTGGTGGAGGTGACGGCAGCGCTGGGCGTGAGGGAGGCGGCCACGCTGCCGGGGGTGCGCGAGGATGGCGTCCGGCGGGAGTATGGGCGGCGGGTGGTGGTGGGGGTGGCGGCGCCGGCGCGGGTGCGGGATTTTCTGGCGCGCGAGGGGGTGGAGGCGGAGTTTTTGATCGGGGAGCAGATGGCGGTGGTGGCGGCGCCGGCGGCGTGGGCGGCGCTGGAGCTGGCGGAGCGCTGGAGCCGGCGGGCGGAGGTGCGGGTGGCGAGTCCGGAGGAGTATCGGCCGTTGCGGCGGGAGGGGCCGTATGCGGCGGCGCCGAATGATCCGTGGTTTGGGCGGCAATGGCATCTGGAGAATCGGGCCACCAACGGGCTGCCGCTGGGGGCGGATTTGAATGTGCGGGCGGCGTGGCCGTTGAGCCGGGGGGCGGGGCAGATCATCGCGATTGCGGACGGGGGGATTGATCTGGATCACCGGGACTTGACGAACCGCCAGGCGGCGGGGCTGCACTACAATTTTGACACGCTGCAAACCAACGGCTGGCCGAGCATGGCCAATGACGCGCATGGGACGTGGGTGGCGGGGCTGGCGGTGGCGGAGGCGGGCAACCGGCGCGGGGTGGCGGGGGTGGCGCCGGAGGCGCAGTTTGCCAGTTGGGTGATCCTCAGCGCGAACGGAAATTTTGTGAGCAATCTGCGGCTGGCGGAGATGTTTCAACACCGGATCCAGCGGGTGGGGATTCAGAATCACAGTTGGAATGAATCGAATGAAATCCGGCAGACGCGGCCCACGGAGGCGGAGCGGCAGGCGCTGGCGGTGGCGTTGGGCGAGGGGCGGGGCGGGCGCGGGGTGATCATGTGCCGGCCCAGCGGGAATGCGCGGCCGTATGTGCGGCTGGCGACGGACGACGGTTATTTGAACGATCCGCGGGTGATCACGGTGGGGGCGGTGAAGGCGGACGGGCGGGTGGCGCCCTACAGTTGTCTGGGGACGTGTGTGCTGTTGGCGATGCCCAACGGGACGGGGCTGTATTGGAATGGGGTGTGGAGCACGGACTTGAGCGGGGCGGCGGGCTGGAGCACCAATGCCGCGGGGTGGCCGGAGAACGACGCGAGCGATTACACGGGGGATCTGGCGGGCACGTCCTTCAGCGTGCCGCAGATGGCGGGCCTGGCGGCGCTGGTGCTGGCGGTCAATACGAATCTGACCTACCGGGATGTGCAGCAGGTTTTGCTGCTCTCGGCCGGGCACTATGATCTGGCGGATCCGGCGGTGAAAACCAATGGCGCGGGGCTGCGGGTGAGTGTGAATGTGGGCTTCGGCGTGCCGGAGGCGGGGCAGGCGGTGCGGCTGGCGCGGGGGTGGAGCAACCGGCCGCCGGCGGTGGAGGTGTCGGTGGTGTCCACGCAGGCGGTGGCGATTCCGGAAAATCCGTTGCGCTTGGAGGTGGCTCGGGAGCAGGGCGGCAGCCCGGAGTTGTCGTTCCCGGCGGAGCCGAATCGTTGGGGGCCGCGGGCGGACCGGCCCACCGCGTGGCTGCCGCTGGTGGCGCTGAACGGGGCGGAGGAGCTGTCGCCCACGAATGCGCAGGGCAGGTATGTGGTGTTGCCGGTGGCGGGGACGAATTATGAGGCGGTGATCCAGGCGGCGGCGGCCGCCGGAGCGGGCGGCGTGTTGTTTTATCTGACCAACGCGGGGACGCCCGCGGCGCTGGCGGTGTCGGAGTTTTGTCCGCTGCCGGCGGCGTTGCTGGCGCAGACGCACGGGGCGCAGTTGCGGGGCTGGCTGACCACCAACGCCGGGGCGACGGCGCGGTTGCGGTTGCAGGCGGCGGCGGTGGATTTTACGGTGACCAACGGCCTGGTGTGCGAGTGGGTGGGGCTGCGGGTGAAGACCACGCATCCGCGGCGGGGGGATTTGCGCATCACGTTGCAATCGCCGGCGGGCACGGTGAGCGAGCTGCAGATGCGCAACACGGATACGAGCGCCGGGCCGAGCGACTGGACGTATTACACGTGCCACCATTTTTACGAGGCCGGGCGCGGGGTGTGGCGCGCCCAAATCAGCGATGAAGTGAGCGGTGCCACGGGGGTGTGGACGTATGCGGAGCTGGTGTTGCAGGGGGTGTCCATCACCGACACCAATGCCAACGGGTTGGACGACGCCTGGGAGCTGGCCTGGCTCCAGACCACGCAGGGCCAGCCGCAGGGGGACCCGGACGGGGACGGCTACAACAACGCGGTGGAGCAGGTGTTGGGGACGGATCCGCGGGCGCCGAATCAACCGCTGGTGCTGGATTTGTCACCGTTCAATGCGCACTACCTGCGGTTGAGCTGGCCGGCGGGCGGGGGCGAGCTGTTTGAATTGTGGACGGCGGGGACGCTGGGCGGGGGGTTCAGTCCGGCGGCCGCCATCCCGGGACGATTTCCCGAGACGGAGGCCTTTGTGCCGCGGACGGAAAGCAGCCGGTATTTCCGGCTGAGGCGCTAGCGGGCGGCCGCGAGGAGGGCTTGGGGGTGAGGGTTGCCGGTGGCGAGTGGTGAGGAGGTGGGGGCCATCTGCCGGTGGGGAGGACGCCGGGGGTGCGGTGAATAATGTCATGCGCATATAAGAATATCTCAATCGCCGAAGATTATTTTAGTTCTACTAATATATATTATTAGTCCATGCCCCACCGGGGCGGGCTGGGGCGGGACGGCGGCCCGGGAGCGCATTATTTAAGAAAATATTAAAATAATTAACCATAAACTTGTATATAATCACGATAACTTATTATGTCGGCTAACCGTGGCCAGTAGGGGCGGGGCAAAAAAGGTTATGAGCTTACCAAAATTGGTGTGGCTGGGGTGAGGGCCGGCGCGTACAAATGGTAACGTGCATGCTGGTCAACAACGGCAAGTGGCGTCCGGTCCTGCGGCGGTGCCGCACGGGCGCCGGCCAGCCCCCCGGCGCGGTAGGCCGGGTTGAACCCTCCACACAGTACCGGTGGCTATGAAGACGATGGCATCTGGTTTTCGGCAACAGGCGCGCCTGGCGTGGCGCCGCGGCGTGGTTTATGGACTGGCGCTGGCGGCGGCCGGATGGGCGGCGGCGATCCAGGGGGCGGCGCATGGGGATCCGTATGAGATTCATTTGCAGGAGCCGCACGAGGGCGGGATGCCGGCGCGGCCGATCATCACCAGCATCCGCACGACCACCAACAACCAGGTGGTGGTGACGTGGCGCGGGTTTGTGGATCCGGTGACGCCGTTCCTGTTGCAGGGCAACAGGGGGTTGCGGAGCAACGGGTGGCAGACGCTGGCCACGACCTACGGCTTCAGCGCCACGGTGCCGCTGGGGGACAATGCGACCTTCCGGGTGGCGGGGCCGTCGCCGGTGTTTGCCGGGAGCACGGAGTGCTCGGCGTGCCATCGCAGCGCGCATGGCGGCTGGCTGCAGACGCGCCATGGCAATGCGCTGGCCTCGCTCAAGCGGATCAACATGCACAACAACAGCCGGTGCCTGCCGTGTCATACGGTGGGGTATGGGCTGCCGACGGGGTACAAGAGCGAGGCGCTGACGCCGGATCTGGCCAATGTGGGCTGCGAGAGCTGCCACGGGCCGGCGGCGGCGCATGCGGCCAATCCGTTTGATCCGACGACGCGGCCGGTGAAGGAGCTGGCGTCGCAGTTGTGCGGCGGCTGCCACACTGACGCGCATCATCCGACGTTCAATGAATGGGAGACGCATTTGCATGCGGAGGTGAACGAGGAGCTGGTGGCCGGTTTTCTGGGGACGGAGGCGACCTCGCTGGGGCGGATGAATTCGTGCGGGGCGTGCCATTCGGGCAGTGTGCGGTATGCGATGTTGAAGGAGCCGGCGACGACGAATGCGCTTTCGACGCTGATGACCAATGTGTTCCGGCTGCCGCCGGGGGTGTCGGCGGGGCGGGAGGCGGCGGCGATTGGGATTACGTGCGTGGTATGCCACGATCCGCACAGCAAGACGCAGTACGGGTACATGCTGCGGTATCCGTTGTTCTCGACCAATGCCTACAACATGGTGACGTCGGGGACGAACCTGGTGCAGAAGGGGTACAATGCGAGCGTGCAGGTGTGCGGGCAGTGCCACAACGGGCGGGGGGCGGATCCGTATGGGACGGCGCGGGCGCCGCATTATTCGCCGCAATATAACATTCTGGTGGGCAACCTGGGGGTGGTGCCGACGAATGCGCCGGTGCCGATGTCACCGCACTGGCAGTTGCAGAAACAGTGCGTGGACTGCCACATGCAGAAGGTGACGGTGACCAATCCGACGGCCAACAACCCCAATCACACGGGGCACAATTTCAATCCGACGCAGACGTTTGACAAATGCCGGGACTGCCACACGGGCCAGGATGACGAGTGGATGGAGCTGCTGATTGAATTCACGCAGGAGGTGACGCGCAACAAGATGGCGGAGGTGCAGAGCAACCTGGTGTTGTGGGCGCGGACGAAGGCACCGGCGGCCCTGCGGAATGCGGGGCGGGTGGTGCAGGTGGTCAACGGGGTGCGGGTGACCAACAGCGTGCCGGAGCTGGCGTGGGAGTTCAACACGCCGGGTTCATTGTCGCCGGCGCCGGCGGGGGCGTTGTCGTGGACGGGGCCGACGGCGGCGCAGCAGACCAACCCGACCAACGGGCTGCCGCGGGCGATCATGGAGGCGCGGTTCAATTTGTACATGGTGAAGCAGGACGGGAGTTATGGCGTGCACAACAACGCCTACACGCGGTATTTGTTGAAGGTGGCCAATGACAAGGTGAAGGCGGAGCTGGCCAGGTAGCGCGGACGGCGGTGTGCAACAGGCAACACGCAACAGGTGAGGCCGCTTATGTTAAAACGAATGCTGGACGGGATACCGGGCGGGGGCTGGGGCCTGGCGGCGGCGGGGGCGCTGGCGGTGCTGGCGGCCTCATGCGCCACGGTGACGCGCACGGTGGTGGTGCCGCCGGACATTCCCGGGGCCAAGTATGTAGGCTCCAAGGAATGCGAGCAGTGCCATGAGGAAATCTACAAGGATTTCCAGACGGCGGCGCATGCGCGGCTAATGGCCAAGGGACCGAATGCGATCAACATGGGCTGCGAAAGCTGCCACGGGCCGGGCAGTCTGCATGTGGAATCGGGCGGGGAGCGGCGGATTGCGAGCCACAATCTGACGCTGGAGGCGGCGGTGGTGAGCGACCGGCCGACGATTTTGAATCCGCGGAAATCGAGCGAGACGTGTTTCACCTGCCATGTGGACAAGCGCGGGGCGTTTCAGGCGGCGCATCATCATCCGGTGCCGGAGGGGCGGATGAGCTGCACGGACTGCCACGATCCGCACAAGGGGCCGGCGACGCGGGGCGGGGGGACGGCGTGGCTGGCGCAGAACGAGGCGTGCCTGCGATGCCATGAGGCGCAGCGGGGGCCGTATGTGTTTGAGCATGCGGCGATGCGGGAGGGCTGCACGAGCTGCCATGATCCGCACGGGACGGTGAACGCGAAGCTGCTGACGGCGCGGAATGCGAATTTGTGTTTGAAGTGCCATTTCCAGCAGGTGACCCCGGGCAAGATTCTGATCGGCGGGGTGGATCACAAGATCAGTTTGCAGCAGGGCACGTGTTGGACCGCGGGATGTCATGAGGCGGTGCATGGCTCGCGGGTGAATCCCTCATTGCGGTTCTAACCTCCCGGAGTACATCCCATGAAAACGACCATGCTTTGCCGGGGTTCCACAGCCAGAACGGTGGGCTGTTTGTTGGTGTGCGGAGGTTTGGCGGCGGCCTTGGGCGCCCAGGCCGCCGAAACCTCCGAGGCGGCGGCCAAGTCGCTGGAGGAAAAACTCGAGGCCTACAACAACTGGATCGAGTTTTCCGCGGGCGGGTTGTCACTGGACGGCAACCGGGCGGCATTCCAGCAGCGGCAGCAGATCCGCCGGCGCACCTTTGGGGGGATGGAGGACTTCCATTACCAGCGGGATTTGGGGAAGAAGGTGACGCTGTTGATGGATGGCCGCGTGTTGTTTGACAACCAGGACTACAAGGCCCGGCTGGAGATCACCAAGGAGGATCTGGGCTTCCTGCGGGGCGGCATGACGTACTACCGGACGTGGGACGACGGGAGCGGCGGGTTTTTCCGGCCCACCGAGGGGTGGTACGATCTCTATGATGACGCGCTGGCGCTGGATCGGGGGGAGATCTGGGTGGAGGGCGGCCTGCGGTTGAAGAAACTGCCGCAACTGACGTTGAAGTACACGCATCAGATGCGGGAGGGGCTGAAAAGCTCGACCTCGTGGGGGTATGTGCATCCGTACGGGCTGGGGCCGGTGCGGGGCATCGCGCCGTCGTTTTACGACATTGATGAGGAGCGGGACATCTGGCAGGCGGACCTGCGGCATACGGTGGGGAAATTCACCCTGGGGGCGGGCGTGCGCTATGACAAGAGCGATCTGGACAACGCCCGCAAGATGCGGCAGTGGCCGGGCGAGGCGGCGGACCGGCGGGTGACGCACCGGGAGACGGTGCGCTCGGAGGCGTGGAGCGCGCATGCGTTTGTGGAGAGCCGGCTGCATCAGAAGCTGTTTTTCTCGACGGGCTATGGGTACACCACGCTGGACAGCGACGTGGGAGGGAGCCGGATTTACGGGAATGATTATGATGTGCAGTTTGTGCCGGCGCTGGCCAGCGGGCTGGGCTTCTACGGATTGAGCGGCGGCTCGCAGTTGAAGGATCACGTGGCCAACCTGAACCTGATGTACACGCCCTGGCCGAATCTGACGCTGGTGCCCTCCTTCCGGCTGCAGCGCACGGGGACGGACAGCGAGGCGTGGTATTTCCAGACGGGCGTGGGGCCGGTGACGCCGGTGAGCGCGCGGAGCGAGCGGGACGTGCTGGAGCTGGCGGAGCAGTTGGAGCTGCGGTACACGGGGGTGACGAACTGGGTGTTTTACGCGCGGGGCGAGTGGAGCCAGGGCGAGGGCGATCTGACGGAGATCGGGGCGGCTTTTCCGCTGCCGGTGAATCATTATGTGGAGGATTCGCGCTTCGGGCAGAAGTACACGGTGGGGGTGAACTGGTATGCTTCGCGGCGGGTGACGCTGGACGCGCAGTATTATCGGAAGATGCGCTCGACGGATTACGATCATCTGGTGGACAACACGGCCAATGATCCGCTGAGCAACAACCGGTATCCGGGCTTCCTGGCGGGGCAGGATTTCACCACGGACGACGTGAATGCGCGGCTGACGCTGCGGCCGCATCAGAAGGTGACGCTGGTGTCGCGGTATGACTACCAGATCTCCACGGTGGACACCAAGCCGGTGAACGAGGCGGGGCTGGGGGCGGTGGAGAGCGGGCGGATCACCTCGCATGTTTTTGCGCAGAACCTGACTTATGTGCCGTGGACGCGGCTGTATTTGCAGGGCGGCTTCAATGTGGTGTTCAGCAAGACGGAGACGCCGGTCAGCTCGTTCACCCAGGCGGTGCTGGACGCGCGGAACAACTACTGGAGCGCGAGCGCGACGGTGGGGTGGGTGCTGGACAACAAGACGGACGCGCAGGCGACGTATTTCTATTACCGGGCCTTTGATAATTACAGCGACAACTCGACCTTTGGGGTGCCGTACGGGGCCAATGCGCGGGAGCACGCGGTGACGGCGGGGCTGACGCGGCGGCTGCGGGACAACATCCGGCTGGCGTTGAAGTACGGGTTTTTCACGCACCGGGATGCGACGGCGGGGGGCCGGAATGATTTTGATGCGCACATGGTGTATTCGTCGCTGCAGATCCGGTTTTAGGGGACGCGGGGCTATTTGACGGAGACACCACACAAAGAATGAAACAAACAGCGCCCGGGAGCGTCCAAGAGACAGAGAGATTGACATGACTATGATGAAACACCTCGTCATTATCGGGGCCGTCGCGCTGGCGGCGGCCGGGTTGCAAGCCCAGGATGCCAAGGCCATCTACGAGAAGGAGTGCGCCAAGTGCCACGGCTCGGATGGCAAGGGCGACACCAAGATGGGCAAGAAGCTGGGCGCCAAGGATTACACCGATCCGAAGGTCCAGGAGAAGATGAAGGATGAAGACGCCTTCAAGGCCATCAAGGAGGGCTTGAAGGAGGGGGACAAGACCCTGATGAAGCCCACCGAGGGCCTGACGGATGACCAGATCAAGGCGCTGGTCAAGTACATGCGTTCTTTCAAGAAGTAAAGGATACCGCCGCTCCGCGGCTCTGCTCCAGCCGTTCCGTGGAACGGAACGGTGCACGAAACAGCCCGCCAGCGCCCACGGTGGCTGGCGGGCTTTCGTTGTGCGGGGCAGGCAGCGGGCCGGGCGGCCGGGCTGAACGGGACGGGGAATATCATTCATAAGGCTTATGGCTGAACCAACGCCGCGCGAGAGTCCCGCCAATCCGCTGCTGCATCGCAACTGGCTGCTGGTGGCCGGCTTGATCATCATGGCGGGCAGCCTGTTTTCGTTTTTGATGCTGTTCGTCATGCACGGCATGAAGGGCGGCAGCAATGCGTATGTGGGGATTCTCACCTTTTTTGTGGCGCCGGCGTTTTTGTTTCTGGGGCTGGGGCTGGCGGTGTTTGGGGTGTGGTGGCGGCGGCGGCAAATCTTGAGGGCGGGGGGTCCGGCGCCGCGGCTGCAGTTTGACCTGAGCATGGCGCGGGACCGGCGGGTGGTGTTGGTGGGGGTGGGCGGGCTGCTGGGCTTTCTGTTGATTTCGGCGCTGGGGAGTTATCAAACATATCATTTCACCGAGTCCACCGTGTTTTGCGGGCAGGCGTGTCATCAGGTGATGGAGCCGGAGATGACGGCCTATCAAAGCGGGCCGCATGCGCGGGTGAGCTGCACGGAGTGCCATATCGGGCCGGGGGCGGAGTGGTTTGTGAAGTCGAAGCTGAGCGGGAGCTACCAGGTGTATGCCACGCTGGCCAACAAATATCCGCGGCCCATACCGACGCCGATCAAGGATTTGCGCCCGGCGCAGGAGACGTGCGAGCAGTGCCACTGGCCGGCGAAGTTTGTGGGGAATACGGACCGGCTGTACACGTATTATTTGGGGGACGAGACCAACACGGTGCATCATTTGCGGCTGCTGTTGAAGGTGGGCGGGGCGGATCCGACGCACGGGCCGGTGGGGGGCATTCACTGGCACATGAATGTGGGGCACATCGTCGAATATGTGCCGGCGGATGATTCGCGCATGGTGATCCCCTATGTGCGGCTGACGGACCTGCAGGGGAAGGTGACCGAGTTTCATCTGCCCGGCTACACCAACCGGGTGGACATGAGCCGGCTGCGGCGGATGGATTGTGTGGACTGCCACAACCGGCCGGCGCACATTTTCAAGGCGCCGAATGACGCGGTGAATCTGGCGATGGCGCTGGGGCAGATTGATCCGGGGCTGCCGTGGATCAAGACCAATGCGCTGTACATCCTCACGCAGAATTATGCGAGCACGGCGGAGGCCACCAACCGGATCGCGCAGTTCATCCGGGGCAAGTATCCGGGGCATCCCCGGGCGGAGGCGGCGGTGGCGGCGCTGCAGGAGATTTACCGGCGCAACTTTTTCCCGCAGATGAAGGTGAACTGGCGGGCGTATCCCAATCACATCGGGCACAAGGACTGGCCGGGGTGCACGCGGTGCCACGATGACAAGCATGTGTCCACCGACGGGCGGAAGAAGATTGTGTTCAAGGATTGCAGCATCTGCCACATCATTCTGGCCCAGGGGGACGGGGAGAAGCTGCTGCAGCTCAACGCGCGGGGCCAGCCGTTTGAGCATCCGGGGGATGAGATTCCCTCGGGCTATCAATGTCACGAATGTCACAACGGCGGCCCGATGTAGCCGCCGGCTTACCAGGTTGAATTATGTCAAGGTATCAACGCCTGCGCCGGGCGGTGGCCGGGTGGGTGGCGAGTCTGGGACTGGCCGCGGTCTGTCTGCCGGTGGCGGCAACGGCGGCGGAAGTTCTCAGCAACGCCGATTGTCTGGATTGTCACGGAGAGGCGCAGGTGCGCAAGGTGAAGGGCAAGGAGGTGCCGTTGCCGGCGTTTCCCACCAACCTGTTTGCGGCGTCGGTCCACGCCAAAATCAACTGTGTGGACTGCCATGTGGGGATCAAGGAGGCGGTGCATGACACGCCGCTGCCGCGCCCGCAATGCGTCACCTGCCACACGCCGCAGACCAATCACGTGCAGGCGGCGGCGGAGTATGCCACGAGCATCCACGGGTTGAGCCACGTGATGGGGGCGTCGGCCTCGGCGCAGTGCTGGGACTGCCATGGGGCGCATGAGATCATTCCCACCCAGCATCCCGGCTCGCCGGTGTACAAGCTGAATCTGGCGCGCACGTGCGCCAAATGCCACGACAATCCGGGGCTGACCAAGGAGTACCGGATGCGGTTTCCGCATGTGGCGGACGAGTATCAGGAGAGCATCCACGGGCGGGCGCTGCAGGTGAAGGGGTTGATTGTGGCGCCGAGCTGCAACGACTGCCACGGGGTGCACAACATCAAGCGGACGGTGGACCGGAGCGCGCCGATCAATCCGGCCAACGTGGCCCGGACGTGCGGCAAGTGCCACGTGAAGGTGGAGGAGATTTATGAGCGCAGTGTGCACGGGCAGTTGTTGGCGAAGGGGGACAAGCGGGCGCCCTCCTGCAATGACTGCCACACGGCGCACACCATCGAGCCGCCGCACAGCGGGCACTTCAAGAGCATCAGCGACCGCATCTGCGGGCGGTGCCATGAGGACCGGCTGACCAATTACCGGGACACCTACCATGGCAAGGCCATGGCGCTGGGCAAGCCGAATGCGGCGCCGGATGTGGCGGCGTGTTTTGACTGTCACGGGCATCATGATGTGCAGCCGGCCAGCCATCCGGAATCGCGGCTGCATCCCTCCAACATTGTGCAGACGTGCGCGCAGTGTCATCCGGGGGCCACGGCGAGCTTTGCGCGGTATATTCCGCATGCCAACCCGATGGACCGGAAGAATTATCCGGTGCTGCACGCGGTGTTTGTGGGGATGACGGGGCTGCTGCTGGCGGTGTTTGCGTTTTTTGGGGCGCACACGCTGCTGTGGCTGGTGCGGTCGGTGTACCTGTATTTGACGGATTCCAAGAAGTTCCGGGAGGCGAAGATTCAGACGCAGCAGGGGGATGAATGGTTCACGCGGTTTGTGCCGTTTGAGCGGTTTTTGCATGTGCTGGTGGTGAGCAGTTTTCTGCTGCTGGTGATCACGGGCATGCCGCTGAAGTTTTATTACACCGACTGGGCCAAGGCGATGTTCCGGGTGATGGGCGGGCCGGATGTGGCGCGGATTTTGCACCGGTTTGGCGCGATCATCACCTTCCTGTACTTCGGCCTGCACCTGGCGGATCTGGGGTGGAATGCGTGGCGCAACCGGCAGGCGGTGCGGGATCCGGCCACGGGCCGGTGGTCCTGGCGGCGGTTGAAGGCGGTGCTCATCAGCCCGGACAGCATGATCCCGACGCTGCAGGACTGGCGCGATTTCATTGCGCACAACCGCTGGTTTTTCGGTAAAGGGCCGAAGCCGCAGTTTGACCGGTGGACATACTGGGAGCGGTTTGATTACTTTGCGGTGTTCTGGGGGGTGGCGATCATCGGAGTGTCGGGGCTGATCATGTGGTTCCCGCAGTTTTTCTCGCACTTCATGCCGGGCTGGATGATCAATGTGGCGTTGATCGTGCATTCGGACGAGGCGCTGTTGGCGGCCGGTTTCATTTTCACCATCCATTTCTTCAACACGCATTTCCGGCTGGAGAAGTTTCCGATGGACACGGTGATTTTCTCCGGGCGCATTTCAAAGACGGAGATGCTGCACGAGCGGCGGCGGTGGTATGACCGGCTGGTGGCCGAGGGCCGGCTGGATCAATTCCGGGTGAAGGACGAATGGGCGCGCTGGCAGGCGATTGCGCGGGCCTTTGGGTATTTCTTCTTCGGCACGGGGGTGGTGCTGCTGCTGCTGATCATCTATGCCATGACTTCGCGCCTGTTGCACTGAGCGCGGGGAGGTTGCTCAGGGCGCGGGGCGCGTCTGGGCCAGCAGGCTGGGGAGGAGCTGCTCCTCGGGCACGGGTTCCGGAAGCAGGGCCAGGAGGGTGGGGCGCCAGGGATCGAGGCGGCAGGGGACTTCGCGGAGCCGCCCCAGATACTTTTGGGCACGCAAATCATAGACGTGGGCCGGCTCGGCGAGGGTGGCGGTGATCTGCAGGGGTTGTTCAAGCGCTTCATTGCCGCCGGCCTGTTTCAAGTCTTCGCTCATGTGGTAGTCAATGCCGCGCTCGAGGGCCACCAGGCGGGCGGCGCCAAGCCGGAAGCGGTGCACGCGCACGCGGGCTTCGAGGGGGACGATGACCGGGCGGGGCAGGGGCAGGCGATGGGAGGCCACCCATTGCGCCCAGCTCAGGTCGGGGTTGGGTTTGAGCCGGTCGCGGGCATAGGCGCCGAGGTCGCCGCTCCGGGACTGGGGCGGACCTTTTGAGGCGTCCCACTGGGCGAAGGCCGCGGGCAGGGCCACGGCGGGGGGCAGATGGTTGTCCTGGTAAAAGCGGGCGGTGTAGTTGGTGCGGAGGCGGCCGTGGGCGTCAAAGAGGCCCGGGAGATCGTTGCCATAGACAGCCAGCGGGTTTTGGGCACGGCGCTGGGCGGCGCTGATGGCCTCGCGTTCGCGGTCGGACAGGGCCCAGGAGGAGGGCAGGACGAGGAGGCGATAGCCGGCTTTGTCGAGTTCGCCCTGTTCGATTTGCTCCTGGCTGACGAAGCGGGGGGTGTAGCCGAGGTCCTGGAAGATTTTGAGCCAGCTATTGCGTACTTTGGCCTGGTGATTATGGCTGGCCTCGAAACTGGAGAAGCGGCGCAACCAGGTGGAGCCGTCCACGGTGGATTCCAGGAGCCAGGCGACTTGAATGCTGGGCTGGGAGTAGTGGAGGGCGATGGGATCGTGCTCTTTGGTGGCGAGCATGAAAAGGCGGGCCAGCGGGGAGGTCATTTCGCGCAATACCGGCTCCAGGGCGCGGGCCTTGGGGGTGAGGGGCAGCTCGGGGTTTTTCCAGTCCAGGCAGTCTTCGCTCCACCAAATGATGCAGCCGCGGTCGCCCTGCAGCAGGAGATGCCAGAGGCGGCGGGCGGCGGGGAGGGTTTCCTTTTCAAAGACGGTGGTGAGGAAGAGTTTGCCGGGCATGAAGGAGCCGAAGATTTCGCGGGCGTTGGCGATGTCGTAAGGCTCGACCCAATCGAGGACGCGGGAGAGGCGCCAGAGGTCGTAGCCGCCGAAGGCATGGGGCATCTGGGTGCCTTCGATGCCCACCGGGGTGTGGGGATCCAGGAGGCGGGCGGCCTGGCGGAAATCGTCCAGGGCGCGGGCGAGGGAGAGGTCCATGTAGGTGCGGTGATCCGCCCAGGGGGAGAAATTCCAGCGGGTGGGTTGCTCGCGGGCGGTGCGAGGGTTGAAGCGGAGGCGCTGGAGGGCCTGCCAGTCGGGGCGGCCGCGCGGGAGGGCTTCGCCGCTGGCCATGCGGTTTTTGATTTGATCCGTGGTGAAGGGCTTGATTTCGTCCCAGGCCTTGAACTGGGTTTCCCACTGGGCATTCAGGGCGGCGAGGGAGGGGTATTGGGTGGTGAGCCACTCGCGGAAGGCGGTGAGGGCAAGCGGGTGGAAATCGTAATCAAACGGATTGGCGGAGATGGTGACGGAGAGTTCATCGCGGATGTCGTAGAGGAGGGGCGAGTAGTCGCGGTTGCCGCGGGCGACTTTTTGCATTTCGGCGCGGCCCCAGGCGCGCCATTGGGGGTCGTCGAGGCAATAATCGCGCACCAGCGAGGCTTCATCGCGGGGATCTTTCCAGCGGGTGACAAACTTGTCCCAGTCGGTGACGCTGGAATGGAACTTGAGGCAGAGGCCGCGGTTGATGATGTTTTCGACGTAGTAGGGGAACTGGCTGGCGACCCAGGGGCGGGGATCGCCGCCATCATAGACCATGCCGGCGGTGACGCCCATTTCGCGCAGGCGCTGTTGGAAGCGGCTCCACTGGTGTTTTTGTTGGTGGATGGAATCGCCCACCCACATGATGACGTGGTAGTTCGTCCAGGGGCGGAGCGCGGGGGCGGTGTCGGCGGCCAAGGCGCAGGCCAGGCCGCCCGCCAGCAGGGCGGCGGTGAGGCGAAGTGCGGTCATCGGGCCCATTCTGACGTGGGGGCAGGGGGAGCGCAAGCGCGGCATGCGGGGCGGGTGGTTGGGAGTGGCGGTTTGCGGGGGCAGCCGTTATACTGGCTGGCGGATGACGGCACCACCGACAAGTGCGGGCACGCGCCAGGGGCCGCGGCGGCGGTCGGATGCGCCGTTTCTGGTGGGCTTGTCGGTGTTGGGAGGGGTGTATGTGGTGTTGATTGTGGCGATGTTGGTGGCGGATCTGGCCTACACTTCACCCGGGCATCTGCTGGCGGCGCTGCAGAGTGAGAACATCCAGTACGCGGTGCGTTTGAGCCTGTTGTCGTGCAGCATCACGGCATTGTTGTGTGTGTGGATTGGGGTGCCGCTGGGGTATGTGCTGTCGCGTTGCACGTTTCGCGGGAAGGGATTGTTGGAGGCTTTGCTGGACATTCCGATAGTGCTGCCGCCGCTGGTGATTGGGCTGAGTCTGCTCATCTTGATGCAGACGGCGCCGGGGCGGTGGCTCGAGCGGTGGGTGCCGGTGACCTACGCGGTGCCGAGTGTGATCCTGGCGCAGTTTGCGGTGGCCTGCGCGTTTGCGGTGCAGACGATGCGGGTGACGTTTGATCAGATCAGCCCGCGCAGCGAGCAGGTGGCGCGGACGCTGGGCTGCACGCGGCGGCAGGCCTTCTGGCGGGTGACCCTGCCCGAGGCGCGGCGGGGGGTGCTCACGGCGGGCACGCTGGCGTGGGCACGGGCGCTGGGGGAGTTTGGGCCGATTCTGGTGTTTTCCGGGGCGACACGGATGAAGACGGAGGTGTTGTCCACGTCGGTTTTTTTGGAGCTGAGCGTGGGGGCGCTGGAGGCGGCGGTGGCGGTTTCGCTGTTGATGATCATCGCGGCGGTGGTGGTGTTGTTGGTGGTGCGATGGTTTGGGTCGGGGGCAAGTTTTCATCAGGGGCAGGCGCCATGATCCGGGTGGAGCAATTATGTGTGCGGGCCGGGACGTTCCGGCTGGGGGCGGTGAGCTTTGAGCTGCCGGCAGGGAGTTACACGGTGTTGATGGGGCGCACGGGTTGCGGCAAGACCACGCTCTTGGAGGCGTTGTGCGGGCTGCGGCGGGTGGAGAGCGGGCGCGTGTGGGTGGATGGGGAGGAAGTGACACACTGGGATCCGGCGGGGCGCGGCATCGGGTACGTGCCGCAGGATCGGGCGCTTTTTCAGACGATGACCGTGGAGGAGAATCTGGCTTTTGGATTGACGGTGCGGGGGGTGGCGGCGGCGGAACGGCGGGCGCGCGTGCAACATCTGGCGGAGCTGCTGGGCATTACGCATTTGTTGGAGCGGCGGCCGGCGGGGTTGAGCGGGGGGGAGGCGCAGCGGGTGGCGCTGGGGCGGGCGCTGGCCATCGCGCCGCGGATCTTGTGCCTGGACGAGCCTTTGAGCGCGCTGGATGAAGAGACGCGGGGGGAGATGTACGCCCTGCTCAAGGCGGTGCGGGCGCAAACCGGGGTGACGACGTTGCACGTCACGCATCATCCCGAGGACGCCCGGCAACTGGCCGATCAGGTGTTTCGTTTGGAGAACGGGAAGATGACGCAAGTTACCCTCTAATTGGCCATGGATACCTCCCCTGCCTTGCTGACGGATGCCGAGCGCGAGCGTTATGAATGGCAGCTTTGGGTGCCGGGCTGGGGCGAGGCCGGCCAGCAAAAACTCAAAGGGGCGACGGTGCTGGTTTCGCGGGTGGGGGGCGTGGGGGGACAGGTGGCCTATCAACTGGCGGCGGCGGGGGTGGGGCGGCTGGTGCTGGCGCATGGGGGCGTGTTGCGGCTTTCGGATTTGAACCGGCAGTTGTTGATGACCCATGACTGGGTGGGCCGGCCCCGCGTGGAGTGTGCGGCGCGGCGGTTGCGGGAGCTGAATCCGCACGTGGAGATTATGGCGGTGGCGGAGAATATCAGCGCGGCCAACGCGGCGCGGCTGGTGGCGGAGGCGGATGTGGTGGTGGATGCGGCGCCGTTGTTTGAGGAGCGGTATGAGTTGAACCGGCAGGCGGTGCGGCAGCGCAAGCCCATGGTGGAGTGTGCCATGTATGAGCTGACGGCGCAGGTGACCACGATTTTGCCGGGCGAGACGGCCTGCCTGGCCTGTTTGTGTCCGGAGAAGCCGCCGGACTGGCGGCGGCAGTTTCCGGTGGTGGGGGCGGTGGCGGGTCTGGCGGGGTGTGTGGGGGCGATGGAAGTGTGCAAGCTCATCACGGGGGTGGGGGAGGTGTTGAAGAACCGGCTGTGGCAATGCGACTTGCGGACGATGACATTCAAAACCGTGCGCACGCGGCGGGCTCCGGAGTGTGCGGTGTGTGGCACGGTTGCGTGAAAAACGAGCAACGGGCGGGGGCGGGTGGGTGCGGTTGAGACGGAAAATGCTGTGCGGGAGTCACTTGCATGAGGTGGGCGGGCGTGGCACGGTTCTGGCTTGAACAGAAGCTGTTCAGACCCTGTCCAAGCGGATAGGATGGGGAGTGCGCCGGTTGAAGCAGCGGCGGGGGCGGTTGGGAAAGGGATGAGCGGGACATGCGGCAATTTTGGACCATCGCAGCCAATACATTCATGGAGCTGATACGTCAGCCGGTGTTTCCGTTGTTGGCGACGGCTTCGGCGTTTTTCGAGGTGTTTTTGGCGTGTGTGCCGTATTTCGGGCTGGGCGATGATCCGAAGATGGTGAAGGACAGCGTGCTGGCGGTGATGCTGCTGGCGGGGCTGCTGGGGGCGGTGCTGAGCGCGTCGGCGTCGCTGGCGCGGGAGATCAAGTTTGGCACGGCGCTGGCGGTGCTGGCGAAGCCGGTGGGGCGGGCGCGTTTTTTGCTGGCCAAATATGCGGGGCTGGCGGGGGCGATGACGTTGATGACGTACCTGAATTTGCTGGGGGCGCTGCTGGCGAGCCGGATGGCGTTTGATGCGTATGGGCGGGCGGATCGGCTGGGGCTGGCGCTGTGGGTGGTGTCGCTGGGGCTGGCCTACGGGCTGGCGGGGTTGAGCAATTATTTTTTGCGCCGGCCGTTTGTGTCGGATGCGGTGTTGAGCCTGGTGCTGACGGCGACACTGGGTTTTGTGCTGATCAATTTTCTGGACAAGAGCGGGAAGGTGCAGGCGTTTGGGACGGGGGTGGACTGGCGGATGCTGCCGGCGGGGCTGTTGATCTTGATGGCGGTGTGGATGCTGGCGGGGCTGGCGCTGGCGTGCTCGACGCGGCTGGAGATGGTGGCCACGCTGGCGGTGTGTTCGGGTTTGTTTTTACTGGGGTTGATGTCGCCGTATCTTTTTGGCACGCTGGCGGCGCAAGGCTCGTGGGTGGGTTCCAGTCTTTACGCGCTGGTGCCCAACTGGCAGAGTTTCTGGATTGCCGATGCGATGGAGACGGATCAGGCCATCCCGGGATTGTGGGGTTATGTGGGGCGGGCGCTGGGGTACAGCGTATGTTATACGGGGGCGGCCTTGATGGTGGCACTGGTTTTGTTTGAGGATCGCGAGCTGGGTTAAGGGCATGGAACGCCAATGGCGCACAAATGCGAGCATGAACACCGCGGTGCTGTTGCTGGCCGCGGGGGTGACCTTTGCCATGGGGCGGTATGCCGGCTCGGCGGCGGGGCAGGTGGTGGCGGTGTTTTTGGGGATGGGTTTTCTGGCCGCGCTGGTGAGCCGGTTCCAGATGGGGCTGGAGGAAAGCGAGCGGCAGGAGCAGCTTGAGCTGGAGGAGCTGGCCCGCAAATCCACGGAGGCCGCGTTGTTTCGGGGGGAGGAGGCCGAGCTGCGGCCGGCGCGGCGGGCGCGGGAGCAGTTTGAGAAATACTTTGCGCCGGGGGTGGCGGTGGTGCTGCTGGCGTTGCAGTGGGGGGGCGCGTGGCTGTTGTGGCAGTGGCTGGGCAGTCCCGCCCGCCGGCTGGAGGAGCCCACGGGCGGGGTTTTGGCGCATGGGGGGGTGGCGCTGGCGATTTATGGCGGGGTGGGGCTGGTGTTGTTTTTGTTTGGGAAAGTGGCGGCCAACCTGGTGCGGCTGACGCGGGAGCGGCTGCTGCGGCCGGCGGCGGGGTATGTTTTGCTGGGGGCCTATCTGTGCGGGCTGGTGGCGGCGGGCGTGGGGGCGGATCTGGCAGGCTACCCGCGGGTGGACGGCTGGGTGGCGCGGGCGCTGGTGCTGGCGCTGGCGGTGGTGGGGGTGGAAAACGCGCTGACGCTCATCCTGGAGATTTACCGGCCGCGGGTCAAAGGGGCGGAGCGGCGGCTGCTTTTTGAGAGCCGGCTGGTGGGACTGGCGAGCCAGCCGGAGGGCATCTTCACCACGGTGGCCCATGCGCTGGATTATCAGTTTGGGTTCAAGGTATCGGAGACGTGGTTTTACCAGTTTTTGCAGCGGTATCTGGGGTTGTTTTTGCTGGCGCAGCTTGGTCTGCTGCTGCTCTCGACGTGTGTGGTGTTCATCGAGCCGGGGGAGCAGGCCATTTTGGAGCGTTTTGGCCGGCCGGTGCCGCGGTTGCTGGAGGCGGGCGGACACTTGAAATGGCCGTGGCCGGTGGACCGGGTGTATCGTTATCGCACGGAGCGGATTCAGACTTTTTCCATTGGGCACAGTCCCCATGAAGAGGAGGCGGCGGAGGAGGAGGGGGGGGCGCATGGCCATGCGCACGGGCGGGCGAAGGCGGGGGGGGCGGAGGAGCCGCAGGCGGTGTTGTGGACGGAGGCGCACGCGAAGGGTGAGTTTAATTTGCTGGTGGCCAGCCGCGAGGACAGCGAGGCGGGGCGGGAGGGCAACCAGGCGGCGCCGGTGAACCTGCTGGCGGTGGACCTGCCGGTGCAATACCAGGTGACCAACCTGCTGATGTGGGCCACCAATTACAGCGACGGGGCGGCCCTGCTGGAGCGGGTGGCCACGCGGGAGGTGGTGCGGTATCTGGTGAGCGCGGATTTGAACGACATTTTGACCACCGGCCGCCAGCGGACGGCGGAGGAGCTGCGCCAGCGCATCCAGCAGCGGGCCAACGAGCTGAAGCTGGGGGTGCGCATTGTGTTTGTGGGGCTGCAGAACATCCACCCGCCGGTGCGGATTGCGCCGGCCTATCAGGAGGTGGTGGCGGCGTTGCAGGAGAAGGAGGCGAAGATTCTGGAGGCCGAGGGCTACGCCGCCAAGACGCTGCCGGAGGCCCGGGCGGAGGCGGCGCGGCGGCGGGCGGAGGCGGAGATTTACGCGCTGCGGCGGGCGGCGGACGCGCAGGCGCAGGCCATCCGGTTCAACCATCAGCGGCAGGCCTGGCAGGCATCGCCGCAGGTGTTTGCGGCGCGGGGCTATTTGCAGGCGCTGGTGCGGGGCGGGGCGGCGGGGCGCAAAGTGGTGCTGGCCGCCACGAACACCGAGGACGTGATCCAGTTGAATCTGGAAGACAAGCTGCGTCCGGGGATAGACGACGTGGTGCTGCCTCCCCCCAAAACCAAATAAACGGGCAACGGTCTATGAACCGCAATCGCATCAATCTGGCTGTCGGCATCCTGCTGATGGTGTTGTTTGTCTTTTTGCTGGTGGCGTTTCAGGTGCGCCAGACCGAGCTGGCCATCGTGACCACCTTCAGCCGCGTCTCGCGCACCATCACCGAGCCGGGCCTGAAATTCCGGCTGCCGTGGCCGATTCAGAAGGTTTATTACCTGGACCGCCGGGTGCAGAACTTCGAGAGCAAGCTGGATGAAACGCTGACCAGCGACGGGCGGAATCTGTTGATCTCGGTGTATGCGGGCTGGACGATTGCCGATCCGGAAAAGTTCTTCGTCAACTTTGCCGGCGGCTCGCTGACCGAGGCCACGCGGCGGCTGGATGAAATGATCCGGAGCAAGAAGAACGAGACGGTGGGGCAGCATCCGTTCCGGCATTTTATCTCGACCGATCCCAACGAAATGAAGCTGGCGCAGGTGGAGGAGGAGATTCTGGCCCGGGTGAAACCCGAGGCGGCGGCGGGCTACGGGATTGCGGTGGAGTTTGTGCGCATCAAGCGCCTGGGCCTGCCGGAGAGCATCACGGAAAAGGTGTTTGACCGGATGCAGAAGGAGCGGCAGCGGCTGGGGCAGACCTTTCAAGGGGAGGGCGAGTCGCGGGCCATGGAAATCCGCACGGCGGCGGAGCGGGACCGCGAGAAAATCCTGGCGGAGGCCGAGCGGGAGGCGGCGTTGATCCGGGGGCAGGGGGACGCGGAGGCGGCGAAGGCGTTTCAGGTGTTCGAGCAAAGCCCGGAGCTGGCGGTGCTGCTGCTGAAGCTCAAGGCGCTGGAGCAGGCGCTGCAGGAGCGGAGCACGTTGATTTTGGATCAGCGCACGCCGCCCTTTGATTTGATGAAGGAGCCGGCGGCGCCGGCGCGCGGGACCCAGCCATGAACCCCACGCCAACCAAACCGCCCGCCCCGGGCGGATGGAGTGACGCCGGCACGCAGGCGCTGGCCGAGGCGTTGAAGAGCAGCTTTGGGCTGGTCCGGCTGGCGCTGGTGGTGCTGGTGGTGTATTTCTGCGGGTCCAATTTCTTCACCGTTTCGCAGAACGAGCGCGCCGTGCTCCTGCGGTTTGGCCAGCCGGTGGGGCGGGGCGAGGAGGCGGTGCTGGGGCCGGGTTTTCATCTGGCCTGGCCGTATCCGATTGACGAGGTGGTGAAGATACCGGCGCAGCAGATTTTGAGCGCCAGCTCGACGGTGGGCTGGCCGCGGGAGCTGCGGGGCCCGGCGGCCAACACGCCGCCGCCGCGGTTGAATCCGGTGCTGGACGGGTACGCGGTCACGGGGGACGGCAACATCATTCACGCGCAGGCGCAGTTGCGGTACCGGGTGGTGGAGCCGGTGCGGTTTTACTTTGGGTTCACCAACGCGATGGCGCTGGTGACCAACGCCCTGAACAATGCGTTGTTTCATGCCATGGCGCAGTTCAGCGTGGACGACGCCCTGCGGCTGAACCTGCCCGCGGTGAAGGAGCGGATGCTGGCGCGCGTGGAACAACTGGCGCGCGAGCAGGGGCTGGGGATTGTGGTGGAGCAACTGGATCTGGTGACCGTCCCGCCGCGGCAGGTGAAGGCGGCCTTTGACCAGGTCACGGCGGCCGAGAGCGAGCTGCACACCAAGGTGAACGAGGCCCAGGCCCATGCCAACGGCGTGCGGGCCCGCGCCCAGGGCGAGGCCAGCGCCCGCCGCAACGCCGCCGAGGCGGAGCGCAACCGGCTGGTGGCCGAGGTGGAGGCGGAGGCGCGATATTTTCTGGACCTGCTGCCCAGCTACCGGCGGGACGCCGCGCTGTTCACGGCCCGCCTGCAGGTGGAGACGCTGGGCCGGGTGTTGACCAACGCGCAGGACAAGTTTTTCCTGCCGGCGCGCGCGGACGGGCGGCCGCGCGAGCTGCGGTTGCAGTTGAATCGTGAACCTGCGCGGTTGAAGACCGAAAGCCCGGCGCCCGCCGCCCCCGAGCACAAGCATTAAGTTATGCAAGTCACCTCCCTGCTCAGCCGCCGGAAGGCCGAGGATGGCCCTGACGCTCATCCTGAGGCGCATCATCATCATCATGCGGGCGGGAGCTGTCCGGCCTGCGGGCATGATCACTCGCACACGCAGGTGCGGCTGACGTGGACGCTGATCGGGTTGATGTTTGTGATCAACGCCTATGTGGTGGACTGGGTGGTGGAGCGGGCCACGCTGGTGGCGGCGGCCAGCGGGATGCTGGGGGCGGTGATCCTGGGGACGCCGATTGTGCGGACCGCCATTCAGGATTTGCGGCGGGGTTTGCTGAGCATCAACGAGCTGGTGGCGCTGGCGGTGCTGGCCGCGATCTCCACCGGGGATTACAAGACGGCGGGGGTGATCGCCTTTTTCATGTTGATGGGGGAGATCATCGAGACGCGCACGGCCGAGGGCGCGCGGGCCTCCATTGAGTCGCTGATCAAACTCACCCCCACCAAGGCGCGGCGGGTGACCGGCCAAGCGGAGGAGGAGGTGCCGGTGCATGAGCTGAAGGTGGGGGACATCATCCGGGTGCGGCCCGGGGACAATGTGGGGGCGGACGGGGTGGTGGTGGCCGGGCAAAGCTCGCTCAATCAGGCGAGCATCACCGGCGAATCGCTGCCGGTGGACAAGAAGGTGGGGGACGAAGTTTTTGCGGGCACGATGAATTTGACGGGGGTGCTGGACATCAAGGTGAGCCGCGCGGGGCGGGACACCACGCTGGGGCGGGTGCGGGACTTGATCCTGGCGGCGGAGCAGACCCGGCTGCCGATCATGCGGATCATAGACCAGTACATGGGTTTTTACACGCCGCTGGTGCTGGTGGTGGCGGCGCTGGTGTGGGTGTTCACGCGGGATTTGAATCGCGTGATTGCGACGCTGGTGGTGTCGTGTCCGTGCGCCTTTGTGCTGGCGACGCCGACGGCGATTGTGGCGGCGTTGTCGGCGGCGGCGCGGCTGGGCATCTTGATCAAGAACGTGGCGGATCTGGAGCTGGCAGGGCGGTTGACGGCGTTCATTTTTGACAAGACCGGCACCATCACGACGGGCAAGCTGGCGGTGAGCCGCCTGGCCCCGCAGGAGGGGGTGAGCGCGGCGGAGCTGTTGCGGCTGGCGGCCTCGGCGGAGAAATACAGCAATCATCCGGCGGCCCGGGCGCTGGCGGCGCTGGCGGAGGAGGTGAACGTGCCGCTGGCGGAGCCGCAAAACTTTGCCGAGACGGCGGGGCGCGGTGTCAGGGCGGAGGTGGAGGGCGCGGAGGTGCTGGTGGGGCGGGCGCAATGGCTGCGGGATCACGGGCTGGAGGGGGATTTTCTGCAGTCGGTGGATTTGAACGAGACGGAGGGGTTCAGCCTGATATTTGTGGCGCGGCAGGGGCGGTTTCTGGGATGGATCGGGCTGCGGGATGAGACGCGGCCGGAGGCGCGGCCGGCGCTGGAGGAATTGAAGGCCATCGGCGTGCGGCGAATTGCGATGGTGAGCGGGGACCGGCAGCCGGTGGCGGCGCGGGTGGCGCGCGAGATTGGCTGCGAGGAGAGCCGCGGGGAGTGCCTGCCGCAGGACAAGGTGGAGTTTGTGCGCGCGTTCAAGCAGCAGGGGCTGCGCGTGGCGGTGGTGGGCGACGGCGTGAACGATGCGCCGGCGCTGGCGGCGGGGGACATTGGGATTGCGATGGGGGCGGCGGGGAGCGAGGTGGCCATTCACAGCGCCACCATTGCGCTGATGAACAATGATTTGCGGCGGCTGCCGTTCCTGGTGCGGCTGTCGCGGGCCACGCGCTCGGTGATCAATCAAAACTTTGTGGTGGGCATTCTGTTCATCGTGGGCGGGCTGGCGCTGTCGGCGTTTGGGTATTTAAGCCCGATTGTGGCGGCGATCATGCACAATGTCGGCTCGTTCATCGTCATCTTTAACAGCGCGCGGCTGGTGCGGCAGGGGGAGGAGTTGGAGCATTATGAGCCGGTCCGCCCGCCCGCCGCGCCTGCGGCGTCCGCGCCGGAGCAACCCATCACCTTCAAGCCGCAACCGGCCTGAGCGGGGGCGGGGAGGGAGGCGGAGGCAACCCTATGGCAACGCAAGTCATGCCGGAACAACCCAGCCGCCCGCAGGCGCCCGCGCCGGCGGGCGCGGCGGCCGCGGGGCGCGAGGTGGTGGTGTCGGTGCGGGGGCTGACCAAGGTGTTCAAGGATTTCTGGGGCCGGCCCAAGGCCCGGGCGGTGAACGGGGTGGATTTCGATGTGTACCGCGGGGAGGTGTTCGGGCTGCTGGGGCCGAATGGGTCGGGCAAGTCCACCACGGTGAAGATGCTTCTGGGGCTGTTGCGGCCCACGGCGGGGCAGATTCTGGTGTTCAATCACTCGCCGCGGCATGTGGCCACCAAGGCGCGGATCGGGTATCTGCCGGAGGAGTCCTATCTGTACCGGTTTCTGGACGCGCGGGAGACGCTGCGTTTTTTTGGGGATTTATTTGAGCTGCCGCCGCGCGAGCGGGATCGGCGCACCGAGCAACTGCTGGAGATGGTGGGGTTGGGCGGGGTGCGGACGCGGGCGGTGGGGGAGTTTTCCAAGGGGATGCAGCGGCGCATCGGACTGGCGCAGGCGCTCATCAATGACCCGGATCTGGTGATTCTGGATGAGCCGACGGCGGGGCTGGATCCGCTGGGCTGCCGGGAGGTCAAGGATTTGATCCTGGCCCTGGCGCGGCGGGGCAAGACGGTGATTTTGAGCAGTCACCTGCTGGCGGATGTGGAGGATGTGTGCGACCGGGTGGTGATTTATTACGGGGGCAAAATCCAGGCCATGGGGGCGCTGAAAGATTTGCTGACCGAGCGCGACACCATCCGCATCACCACGCCGGTGCTGTCACGGCCCACGCTGGAAAAGGTGCTGGAGATTCTGCGGACGGAGGTGGCGGCGGAGCAGGTGCAGGTGGACAATCCGACGCAAAATCTGGAGCGGTATTTTCTGGAGGTGGTGCGCCGGGCCCGCGAGCAGGCGGAGGAAACCTCGGGGGCCACTTCGGCCAACGTGCTGGCCGAGTATTTGCGGCCGGCGGAAAGCGGGGAGCCGGATCGCCGGCTGGAGCGTTTTGTGCGGCCGGAGCCGGCCGTGCCATCGGCGCCCGCGGCCACGGCCGCGCCGGCGGAGGCCGCGCCTGATGCGGCCAAACTGGCGCAACTGGCGCAGCCGGCGGTGACGCCGCCCGCCGCGGAGAAGCCGGCCGCGCCGGCGGCCGATCCGCGGCAGATGGCGGAGGAGCTGCGGCGGGCGGAGGAGAAGTTGCGCAACCTGGTGAAAGGCTCCTAGGGCATGAAATCCCTGCTGGCCATGATGTGGCTGACGTGGAAGGCGGCCTTTCGGTACCGGCTGATCTGGGTGTTGAGCGCGCTGCTGGTGGTGGCGGCGGTCCTGCTGCCGGGCATCATCAAGCATGATGAAACGGCGACGGGCTTTACGCAGATTGTGCTGACGTATGCGCTGGGCAGCATCTTTGCGCTGCTGGGGGCGGCCACGCTCTGGCTGGCCTGCGGGACGCTGGCGCGGGACATCGAGGAGGGGCAGATGCAGATGGTGGCGGTCAAGCCGGTGCCGCGCTGGAAAATCTGGGCGGGCCGCTGGCTGGGCATCGTGACGCTGGATGCGGCGCTGCTTTTCGCGGCGGGGCTGATGGTGTATGGCCAGTTGCAGTGGCGCTCGCGGGAGCTGCCGCCGGCGCAGCAGGAGCGGTTGCGGCAGGAGGTGCTGGTGGCGCGGGCCTCGTTGAAGGAACCGCCCAAGGACTTCAAACCGCTGGTGGCCCGGGCGTTTGCGGACTGGCGCAAACAACATCCCGGCCCGCTGTCGCCCCAGGATGCCGCGGCGGTGTTGCGGGAAATCGAGGAGCAATTCAAGGCGGCTGATGAGATTGTGCGGCGCGATTATGCGCGCGCGTGGCGGCTGGACGCGCGGGGCCTGCGGGAGCGGCTGGGGGACGGGCCGCTGCACATCCGCGCCAAGCTGTATCTGCCGGAGTACCGGCCGGGGGTGGTGGTGGAGGGGCGGTGGCGGTTTGGGCCGCTGGAGGCGCCGTTGTACGAGCACGTGATGCCAATGACGCCCGAGGCGTTTCAGGAATTTAGCGTGCCGGCGTCGCGGGTGATTGCCGAGGATGGCACGCTGCTGATTCATTTTGTGAATCGCAATCCCACGGCGGTGGTGTTTCTGCTCGAGGACGGGCTGGAGGTGTTGTATCGGGAGGCGAGCTTTGAGGTGAACTACGCGCGGGGGCTGCTGATCTTGTGGATGTGGCTGGCGCTGCTAGCGGCGCTGGGGCTGGCGGCTTCGGCGTTTTTGTCGTTTCCGGTGGCGGCGTTTTTTGCGCTGTCGCTGATGGTGGTGCTGATGTTCAGCGGCTCGATGGCCGCCGCGCTGGAGGAGGGGACGGTGATGGGGCGGGATCATGAGACGGGGAAGGTGGACATGCCGATGGTGGACCGGGTGATGCTGCCGGTGTTCAAGGGCATTCTGGCGGTGGTGCAACTGGCGCGGTCCTTTTCGCCGATTGACGCGCTGAGCACGGGGCGGAGCATCACCTGGGGCACGCTGGGGCAGGCGTGGCTGCAGGTGATGGTGGTGTTGGGGGGCGCGTTTGCCCTGCTGGGCATCAGCACCTTCAGCCGGCGCGAGCTGGCGGCGGCGCAACTGGCGGCCACGTAGTCCGGCTATGGTGTCACGCGCCAAAATCCTGTACGCCGCGCTGGCGCTGGTGCTGCTGATGGGCGCCAGCCGCTGGCAGGGGCCGCTCGAGGCGCGGCGCACGGCGATGATCCCCAAGGGGGAGGAGCTGAAAAACGCGCCGCCGATGCTGGCGTTTGTGACGGTGGCGCTGGGCGGGTTTCGGGGGCTGGTGGCCAATGCCCTGTGGATGCGCGCCTCGCGGCTGCAGGACGAGGAGAAATATTTCGAGATGGTGCAGCTCTCGGACTGGATCACCAAGCTGCAGCCGCGGCTCAAGCAGGTCTGGATCAACCAGGCCTGGAACATGGCCTACAACATCTCGGTCAAGTTCAACGCGCCGGAGGACCGGTGGCGCTGGGTGCAGCGGGGCATCCGGCTGCTGCGGGACGAGGGGCTGCGGTACAACCCGGACGAGGCGCTGATTTACCGCGAGCTGGCGTGGCATTTCCAGCACAAGATCGGCAAGGATCTGGACGCGGCCCATTTGTATTACAAGGCCCAGTGGGCGGCGGAGATGATGCGGGTGCTGGGCACCAATGCGTTGGGCTACCGGGAGCTGATTGCCCCCCAGAGCGAGGAGGCCCGCGCCCGGGCGCGGGTGCTGCGCGAGCAGTACAAGATGGATCCCGCGCTGATGCAGGAGGTGGATGAGACCTACGGCCCGCTGGATTGGCGGCTGCCGGAGGCGCATGCGTTGTACTGGCTGCATCTGGGGCTGAAGAAATCGCGCCCCGGCGAGGTGCGGCCGCTGCATCAGCTCATTCATCAGGCGTTGCAGTTGTCCTTTGAGCGCGGGCGCATCCTCTCCTTCACGCCGGAGGGGGTGCCCGTGCTGGGGCCCAAGCCGGAGGTCATCGAGCGGTTGCATCCCACTTTTCTGCGGGAGATGCAGGAGGAGCCCGGGGCGGTGGAGAACATCCGGCGGGCGCATCGCAATTTTCTGCGCTCGGCGGTGGAGACGTTTTACGCGTTCAACCGGATGGCGGAGGCGCGGCGGTGGTTTCAGGTGCTGACGCAGATGTACCCCGAGGATGTGCAGGTCAAGGCGGCCGGGGGGGATTTGGACACCTTCTGCGTGCGGCGGATCACCGAGACGGTGTCGGAGTCGGGGCGGGATCGGGTGACGGCGACGATTCTGGGTTATCTGCACACGGCCTATTTCTACCTGGTGCAGGATCAGGACGATGAGGCCACCGGGTTGCGGCTCATGGCCCAGCGGATTTGGAGCAGCTACCAGGCGGGGCTGGGCCGGGATCCGGAGGTGGTGGCCCGCATTGGCCTGCGGCCCTTTGCCGAAATGGATCAGCAGGTGCGGGACGAGCTGCTGGCGCCGGGCGCGATGGATCCGCGGCTGCAGGCGGTGTTGCGCGCCAAACTCAACCTGCCGCCGCCGAAGAATTGACGCGGGCGCGCGGTGGGGGGCGGGGCGGGGTGCCTCCAGACTTGACTTGGCCGGGTGCAAACGAAAGGCTCACAGCCCATGGACAGCATCGCCATTGTTGGACAAGGTTACGTGGGTCTTCCTCTGGCTCTGCAATTTGCCCGCGCCGGGGTGCGGGTCATCGGCCTGGACATTGATCCCCACAAGGTGGACGCGCTGAATCGGGGCGAGAGTTACATCCTGCACATACCGGCGGCGGCGGTGGCGGCCGAGCGCCGGGCGGGGCGGTTTGAGGCTTCGACGGATTTTTCGCGGGTGCGCGAGGTGCAGGCGGTGATCATCTGCGTGCCGACGCCGCTCAACAAGCATCGCGAGCCGGACTTGTCGTTCATCCTGAACACGGGGCGGATGGTGGCGCCGTATTTGCGGCCGCGGCGGGTGGGGCGGGGCAGCCGGGCGGTGCGGGAGAAGAAGCTGGTGGTGCTGGAGAGCACGACGTATCCCGGCACGACGGAGGGCGAGCTGCGGGCGGTGTTGGAGGAGCAATCCGGCCTGCGGGCGGGGGAGGATTTTCATCTGGCCTTTTCGCCCGAGCGCGAAGATCCGGGCAACCCGGCCAGCCAGGTGTCCGCCATTCCCAAGGTGGTGGGGGGCCTGACGCCGGCCTGTCGGGAGCGCGCGGCGGCGTTGTACCGGCGGGCGATTCAAACGGTGGTGCCGGTGTCGTCGTGTCGCGTGGCCGAGGCCACCAAGCTGCTGGAAAACATTTTTCGGAGCGTCAACATCGCGCTCGTGAACGAGCTGAAGGTGGTGTACACCGCGATGGGGATTGACATCTGGGAGGTGATTGAAGCGGCGAAAACCAAGCCGTTTGGTTTCATGCCGTTTTATCCGGGGCCAGGTCTGGGGGGGCATTGCATACCGATTGATCCGTTTTATCTGACCTGGAAGGCGCGGGAGTATGGCCAGTCCACGCGGTTCATCGAGCTGGCGGGCGAGATCAACACGCGGATGCCGGAGTATGTGATTCACCGGTTGATGGACGCGCTCAACCAGCGGCAACGGGCGCTCAAGGGGGCGCGGATTCTGGTGCTGGGGGTGGCCTACAAGCCGAATGTGGATGATGACCGGGAGTCGCCCTCCTATGTGCTGATGGATTTGCTGGCGGCGCACGGAGCGCGGGTGGCCTACCATGATCCGCATGTGCCGGTGATCCGCAAAAACCGGGAGCATCCCCACTGGGCGGGCACGCGCTCGGTGCCATTGACGGCGCAGGCGCTGCGGCAGTATGACGCGGTGCTGATTGCCACGCATCATCGGCAGGTGGATTACGCGCTGCTGGCGCGGCATGCACGGCTGATTGTGGACACGCGCAACGCCATGGCCGGACAGCGGACCCGCCCGGGACAGGTGTGGAAGGCGTGAATTATTTGGGGGGCGGCGGCGCGGCCGGGTTGAGCCAGGGGCCGCATTGGGCCTGCTGCCGGAGGGCGTGATCCACGAGGACCAGCGCGGTCATGGCCTCCACCAGCGGCACGGCGCGCGGCAGCACGCAAGGATCATGGCGGCCGCGTCCCTTAAGGGTGGTGTTGTGGCCGCGGACATCCACGGTGGGCTGCTCGTGCATGACGGTGGCGGTGGGTTTGAAGGCCACGCGGAAGTAAATGGTTTCCCCGTTGCTGATGCCTCCCTGCACGCCGCCGGAGCGGTTGCTGAGGGTGCGCACCCGCCCGCCTTGCATGCGGAAGGGATCGTTGTGGGTGAGGCCGGTGTAGTTGACGCAATCAAAGCCGGAGCCGATGTCAAAGCCTTTGGCGGCCGGCAGGCTCATCATGCCCTTGGCCAGATCGGCCTGGAGGCGGTCAAACACAGGGTCACCCCAGCCGGGCGGCACGCCCCGGGCCAGGCCCAGCACGATGCCGCCCAGGCTGTCGCCCTGGCGGCGGGCGCGTTCAATGGCCCGGACCATTTTCTCCGCGGCGGCGGCATCGGGGCAGCGGACGATGTTGGCTTCGATGTCCTGCGCTTGCACGCGCTCGACGTCCACCTGGGCCTTGATGCGGCCGACCTGCGTCACGCAGGCCAGGACTTCCACGCCGAAATGCAGGCGCAGGATTTTTTTGGCAATGGCGCCGGCGGCGACGCGCCCCACGGTTTCGCGGGCGCTGGCGCGGCCGCCGCCCTGCCAGTTGCGGATGCCGTATTTGGCCCAGTAGGTGTAATCGGCGTGGGAGGGGCGGAACTTCTCGGCCATTTCGGTGTAGGCCTCCGGGCGGGCGTCCTCGTTTTTGACCCAGAGACAGATGGGCGAGCCGAGGGTCAGGCCCTCAAACGTGCCGGAGAGGATTTCGACGTGGTCCGGCTCCTTGCGCGGGGAGACGATTTTGGACTGGCCGGGCCGGCGGCGGTTGAGATCGGGCTGGATGTCGGCCTCGGTCAGCGGCAGGCGGGGCGGGCAGCCTTCGACGACAACGCCCACGCCGCCGCCGTGAGATTCGCCCCAGGTGGTGATGCGAAACAAATGCCCAAAGATGTTGCCCATGGGATTATTGTAGAGCCAACGGGCTTCTGGCTCAATGCCCGTTTCCGGGAAGGGCGCGGGTCAGGGACAATCGGCACGGGGCCGGATTGCGGGGCCCGGCGGGCGCGGGCGCGCTGCGCCTCAGTGGCTTTGGCGGCGAGCGGCGGCCTCAGGGCTTGCGGTAAAGGATGAACTCGCCGCGGCGGTTTTTGGCCCAGGCTTCTTCGTTGTGCCCCTGGACGGCGGGTTTGTCCTCGCCGAAGCTGACGGTGTAGATGCGGTTGCCGTCAATGCCCAGGTTGATGAGGAATTCGCGCAGGGCCAGGGCGCGGCGCTCGCCGAGGGAGCGGTTGTATTCCTCGGTGCCGCGCTCGTCGCAATGGCCTTCGATTTGCAGCTTGGTGTCGGGCTGGGCCTTGAGGACATTGGCCACGGCCTGGACCTTGGGCTGCTCGCTCTGGCGGACGGCGGAGCGATCAAACTCGAAATAGACGGTGTAATTTTTGAGGGCTTCGCGGTCCGGGGTCATGCCTTCCAGACCGGCGCGGGAGGGTTGCTCCCACGGGTTGCCGGGCAGGTTGGCGCCGGAGGGGTTTTGGGTGCCGCCGGGCAGGGCGGGGACAGTTTCGGTGCCGGTGCCGCTGGCGCCGGAGCCGGTGCCGGCGGTGCCCTTTTGCGCCGGCAGACTGGTCACGGGTTTGGTGGATTTTTTGGAGCAGCCGGAGGCCGCGGTGAGGATGACAGCCAGACTGAGGGTCAGAATCAGGTACAGCGGTTTTTTCATGATGGAGGTGTGGAGTTGCAGAGCGTGGTGGGTCAAGCTCAAAAGGTTAAGGTTTGGGGGTTAACAGGATGAACTCGCCCCGCCGGTTTTTGGCCCAGGCCGCTTCGTTGTGGCCCGGCACGGCGGGTTTGTCTTCGCCAAAGCTGACCGTGAAGATGCGCTCGCTGGAGATGCCCAAGAGGATGAGATACTCGCGGATGGCCAGGGCGCGGCGCTCGCCCAGGGAGCGGTTGTATTCCTCGGTGCCGCGCTCGTCGCAGTGCCCTTCGACTTCGACGGAGGCCTGCGGCCGTTTTTTGAGGGCCTCGGCGACGGCCTGCACCTTGCCGCGCTCGCTGGCGCGGACGGCGGCCTTGTCGAAGTCAAAATAGACGGTCTGGTTTTTGAAGAACTCGCGGTCCTCGTTCATGTTTTCGCGGCGCGAGCGATCGGGCAGCGGGATGGAGCCGATGTCGGGGCCGCCCGGTTTGAGGCCGGTGGCGCCGGGGCTGGTGGAGGAGGGCGCGCGGGTGGCGTCGTCCATCAGGCCGGCGACTTCATTGGTGACACTGCGGCTGTGGCCGGGGATGTAGGTCAGGGCGGTGGGGCGGCGACGGCAGCCCTCGCCCACGACAATCAGGAGGGCCAAACCCAGGCTCAAGCCGATGGAGGCGGTGAGGCGGTTCATGGTGTTCGCTTCAAGGGTACGGGGTCAACGCGCCCAACTGGGCTGGGACGCACTGCCGCCGACCTGGTGGGCATCCTTGACCCGTTTGGTGGGAACGTCAAGCAAAGACAACACGCGGTTGCCGTTGCCGGTGCGGCGGGCGATGATCAGCGTGCGGGAATTGGGCGCCCAGGAGGGATCTTCGCCCGGGGCCAGCCGGAGGGCTTCGCCGCCCTCGGCCGGGACCACGCACACTTCAAAGCTGTTGGCGCCGGTCTGGGTGGTGAAGGCAATCCATTTGCCGTCGGGGGACCAGTCCGGCTCGGTGGCGTTGCTGACCAGCGCGGTGCGCAGGCGCCGCGGCTCGCCGCCGACGGCGCTGACCACGTACAGGCCGCGCCCGCCCTCCTGGCGCGAGGCGAAGCAAATCTGTTTGCCGTCGGGGGACCAGCAGGGGGAGGATTCGCCCTCGCGGCCGCGGGTCAACTGCCGCAGGTTTTGTCCTTCGGCATCGGCCACGTACAAGTTGGGGCTGCCGCCTTTGCTCAGGATGAGGGCCAGTTTGCCATCGGCCGAGATGGCGGGGCTGATGTTGGAGCCGGCATGGCGCGCCACCGGCCGCCGCACGCCGGCGTTGAGGTCATGCAAATAAATGGCGGGGAAACCTTCCTTGTAGGAGACATAATACAACTGCCGCGTGCCCGGCCGCCAGCAGGGGGCGGCGGTGATGGAATTGTCGCGGGTGATGGGGACCGGATTATGGCCGTCGAAGTCGCTGACGTAGATTTCCTTGACCGGCCCGCGGTCCACCTTGAAGGCGATCTGGGTGTGGAAAATGGGCTTGGTGCCGCGGAGCGAGAGGATCACATCGTTGGCGAAGGCATGGGCCTGCGCCCGGAGGGTGCCGCCGGTGTAGGCCTTGGCCAGGAGAGAGTTTTTGGTGCGGGCATCCATGAGGGCGCCCTGGACGTTGCCGCTGTTGGAGCCCTGGACGAGATAGACGGCGCGCTCGAGGGGGACGATCTCGCAGCCGAGCACCTCCAGATCAAAACGGATTACCTGGTCCACCTCGCCCGAAAAGCCGCTGACGGCCACAGGGATGACGGAGGCCGGGTTGGCCTCCTTGGGGATGACCAGGGTTTCCTCGCCCGTTTGGGCGCGAAGGCCTGCGGCCCACAGACACAGGCCCGCCGCGCTCCAGCCCAGCCGTTGCCCAAATGTCCGCCGTGAAAGATCCAGGTTGTTCATCCGATGCCTCGTTTCACTTTAAGATTAAATTCGATTTTGAACGTGCGTTCCAAATCCCGCGCGCCCTCGGGGAAGGGCGGCAGTTCCTTGACCGCCTCGAGGGCGTTTTGCACGGACAAATCCATGAGATGATTGCCGGAGCGCTTGATGATGCGGGCGTCCACAATCCGCCCGGTGCGGTGCACAATGATGCGCGCCACGGTCACGGCGGTGTCCTCCTCCAGCTCGGGCGGGGGCTGCCAGGCGTCGTCATACGCGCCCAGCACGGCCTGGCTGTAATTGATGGCCGCCGGGCCGCCGCCGACGCCGGAGCCGACGACATCGCTGAGGGTCAAACCGCCGGAGGTGAGGCCCTGGTGGAGGGATTGCATGACGCGCTCCACCGCCTGGGCGCGTTGCGCGGACTGGGCCGCGCCGGTCTTGGCGGTGGGCGAAGAGGTCGTTTTTTCGGTGGCGGCCTTGTCGGAGGATTTGCGCGTGGTGAGAGTGGTGTTGATGCGCGGGTTTTTGGCGGGCGGGGCCGGGGTGGTGGTCTTGGCGGTGGACTTGGCGGGCGGCTCGGTCTTGGGCGGGGTGGGAGTGGGATTGGCCTTGGGGGGCGTGGTCACGGGCGGCGCGGGGGTGGGCGTGGGCTGGGCCGGGGGGGCCGGCGGGGCGGCTGTCTCTTATACACATCT
>JAOAIT010000023.1 GCA_026414565.1 Verrucomicrobiia bacterium | reverse complement strand
CCCGCCGCTCCCGCGCCGCGGGAGGAAGCCCGGCCCAATTAATCTTTGGGGCTCGCTCCTGGCGGTGAAGCTCAAACCTCCAGCAAGACCGGGAAGACTCCGGTCTGCGCCTCCACCCCTGTCTGCCTAATGTGTGCCATTTGCGGACTTGTGCATTGGGATGGACGTCCGGTTTCACCGGCGGTCATTCGGGCCATGCGCGATGTCATGGCCAACCGCGGACCGGATCACGCCGGGGAGTGGGTGCAGGGGCCCGTGGGGCTGGGGCACCGCCGCCTCAAAATCATTGACCTGTCCGATCGCGCCAACCAGCCCATGGGGAATGAGGATGGCACAGTGTGGCTGGTGTTCAATGGCGAGATTTACAACTTCCCTGAGTTGACCCGCGAGCTGCAGGCGGCGGGGCATCGCTTTGTGTCCCACAGTGACACGGAGGTTATTCTGCACGGCTACGAGCAATGGGGGGAAGGGGTGGTGGAGCGGCTGGATGGGATGTTTGCGTTGGGCCTGTGGGATGAACGCCGCCGTCAACTGCTGCTGGCGCGGGACCGGTTTGGCAAAAAGCCGCTTTATTACACGCAACAAGGTCAGCGGCTGGCTTTTGCCTCCGACATCAAGGCCTTGCGCGAGGAGGGGGAGCTGAAGTTAAGCCTCAATCCGGCGGCGATTGACTGTTATCTGCATCATCTGGGCACCACCCAGGAGCAATGCATTTACCGCGAGGTGCACAAAGTCAAACCGGCGCATTATGGGATTTTCACCAGCGACGGCGTGCGCTGGGTGCGTTATTGGCGCCCCCCGTTCGGCCACAAGGAGGCTTTGCGGGAGAAGGAATGGCTGGAGCGCATTGAGGCGGCCCTGCGGCGTGCGGTGCGGCGGCGGTTGATTAGTGATGTGCCGCTGGGCGCTTTTTTAAGTGGCGGCGTGGATTCCAGCCTGGTGGTGGCGCTTATGAGCCAGGTCTCCGGCGGGGCGGTGCGTACTTTTTCCGTTGGGTTTCGCGAGCAGGACTATTCCGAGCTGCATTATGCGCGGCTGGTGGCGGCGCGCTATGGCACCGCGCATGAGGAAATCATGTTGCAACCGGATGTGCTGGGCATCCTGCCCGCGCTCGTCTGGGAATTTGGCGAGCCATTTGCGGATTCCTCGGCCATACCGGCCTTTTATGTGGCCCAGGCCGCGCGGCGCTCGGTGACGGTGGCCCTGACGGGGGATGGGGGGGATGAAATGTTTGGGGGATACGACATTGCCCGAGCTGCGTGGGCGGCGTGGTGGTATGAGCGATGCACCCTTGGCCCCGCCCGGCGGGTGCTGGATGGCGTGTTGCTGCGCCGGCAGGAAATGGAGCCGCTGCCGCTGCTGCGCAAATTGAGCACGGTGGCCATTCATGCCAGCCGGGACCCGGCCACGCGCCACAGTCTTTCCATGGCGTTTGGCCCGCGCGAGAAAGCCACTCTGTACCGGGAGACCTTCCGGCAACTGGTGGAAGGTGAGCCGGCGCTGGAGGTGTTTGCCGTGTGGCAGCCGGAAATCGCCGCGTTGCACCCGGTGGACCGGCACCTTTTTATGACCATGGTCACCCGTTTGCCGAATGATTATTTGGTGAAGCTGGATGTGACGTCCATGAAGGTGGCCTTGGAGCTGCGCTCGCCTTTCCTGGATACCGGCGTAGCTGAACTGGCTGGCGCCATGGATCCCCTGTGCAAGATCCGGCATGGCCGGCAAAAGTATCTCTTGAAGAAGCTGGCCGCGCGGCATCTCCCGCACGAGGTGATCTACCGGCGCAAGCAGGGATTTGCCCTTCCGCTTGAGCACTGGCTGCGCCGGGAATGGGCGCCGTGGTTGCGGCGGTGGCTGCCGACCGGGCATCTGGTGTCCACGGGCTGGTTCGATGCCTCGGCGATCCATCAGCTCATTGAAGAACATACCCGCGGCCGGGCCAATCACACGCATCGTTTATGGGCCTTGCTGTGGCTGGAGCTGTGGTGGCAGATGTTCGTCGAAGGCACACTGAAGCCGGGGGACCGATTGAAGCCCCAATGACCTGGATCGCGGCGGGTCCCATCAAGGGTGGGGCAGGACCTGAAAACGCCATGGGGAGGCCACTTTGCCAAGGTGGGATGTGTAAAGCTGGAAACACATCATCAGCCATCATTGGATGCGCTTGGCCGTGACATGACATTCCGGGCCGCGGCGGCAATGGGCGCCGCTCATGGCGGCTGACAGCCAGATGCCGGTGGGGACGGGGCGCCTTGCGTGGCCACCGGTTTTTGGGGCTTCGGCCCCAAAGACTGAGGGGCCTCGATTTCTTGCTTGGCACCGGCGCCATTCCGGGGCATAGACAACCTGCAGCAGGCAACCCATGAATTTTTACGATGTCATCAAGGCGCGCCGCAGTGTGCGGTTGTATCATCCGACCCCTGTCAGCCCCGACAAGCTGGAAAGGATTTGGGAGGCTGTCCGATGGGCGCCCTCGGCCTGCAATTTGCAGCCGTGGCGGTTCCTGGTGGTAAAGAGTGATGCCATGCGCGCCCGCGTCAGCCGCCTGCTGCAACCGTGGGTGATGACCGCCCCCCTAATTATCGTGGGGCTGGGACACCGCAAGCTGGGCTGGCGGCGGGACGGCCAAAGCTACCATGAGGTGGATGTGGCGATTGCTTTTGAGCACCTGGTGTTGGCGGCGGCGGCCGAGGGACTGGGGACCTGCTGGATTTGTGCCTTTGACCGGCAGGGGATGCGCCTGGCTTTGAATCTGGATGAGGATTGGGATCCGGTGGCGGTGACGCCGCTGGGCCATCCCAACGATCCTTCACCCCGCCCGCTGCGCAAATCCATCGCTGATATGGTCGGCGAAGTTTGACCCTGTCTCCGATGCGGCCTGAACACCTGGAGCTGCTGGCCTGTCCGGAATGCCGGGGCGACTTGTCCCTGCTGCCCGGGGCTGTGGTGGTGGAGGGGCGCGTGGAAAGCGGTCAATTGGAGTGTGCCTCTTGCCGGCTTCAGTATCCGATCCGGCGCTTCATTCCGCGGTTTGTGCCCTCGGAAAATTACGCTGCCGGCTTTGGTTTTGAATGGCTGAAACATGCCCGCACACAGTACGACAGCTACACCGGCGTGCCGGTGAGTGAAAAGCGGTTTTTCGAGGAAACCCGCTGGCCGCGGGATTTGCAGGGCGAGCGGATTTTGGAGGTGGGCTGCGGCTCCGGCCGTTTTACCGAGCAGGCCGCCCGCACCGGGGCCATGGTGGTTGCGATTGACTACAGTGTGGCGGTGGAGGCTTGTTATGCCTCCAATGGGCGGCTGCCCAACGTGCTCATTGCCCAGGGCGACATCTATCGCCTGCCGGTGCGTTGGGATTTTTTTGACAAACTGTTCTGTTTTGGCGTGTTGCAACACACGCCCAATCCGGCACAGGCCTTTTTGGCGTTGCCGCGGCACCTCAAACCCGGCGGCCGGCTGGCGGTGGATGTTTACAAACGCAAGGACACCCTGCGCGGTCATCTTGGCAAACTTTTTGGCACCAAATATTTTGTGCGGCCACTTACCCGCCGGATGGCCCCGGAGCGGCTTTATCGCTGGGTAAATGCCTACGTGCGCGCCATGTGGCCGGTGGCGCGCCTCATTCACCAGATTCCCTGGATTGGCCGCTGGCTGAACTGGCGGTTGCTCATTGCGGACTATCGCGGCGTTTATCCGTTGAAGGAGGAGCACCTGTTGGAATGGGCCATTTTGGACACCTTTGACATGCTCTCACCGCGCTACGACTACCCGCAAACCTTGGAGACGTTCCGGGATTGGTTTGTGCAGGCGGGGCTGGTGGAGGTGGAAGTGCACTACGGCCACAATGGCATCGAAGGCCGGGGCCGGCGGCCGCTCTTAACTGCCGCGAAAACTGAATCACCCGGGCGGGAGCGTTGAAGCGGGAGTTCAGGGGTCAAAGGCCCCGAGGGCCAAAGGGCCCTGCGCTGGCCGCTGGCGAAACGGGGTCTCACCGGCCAAACCCAGCCGCGCCGGCTCAAACAACGGGCGGGGCAGCGAGACCTCCAGCGGCGCGGCCTGACGGACCAGCGGGCTGCCAGGCAGGGGGCGCCAGTTTTGCTCTGCCGGCTGCACGAAGCCGGGATCGGTGCCGGTATGAGTGTTCTGCCACGCGCGCGGCAGGTGAGTGGAGCCGCGGGGCACCCAGTTGTGCGCTCCGGTCGAGCGGTACTGGAGGCCGGGATCGTACAGAAGCCGGAGAGAGCGGCCCTCCGCGTAGAAAACAGAGTGATAAACTTCCAGCGCCTCCAAGGCATCCTGCAGCTTGAACACCCCGGCCGCGGCAGCCTTGGGCGTCATCAGGATGGTGTTGTGAATGAATTGGGCGCGGCCGTGACTGGTGCCGCTGCCATCGCCGCCCACCCGCACAGCCGAGGCCAGAATGCCCCGGGATTTGTGCAGAACATTTCCCACCACCACCGCATCGCAGCGAATCAACGGCCCCTGGGAAGCGGGTTGACCGTGGCGGTCGGGTCCCAATAATTCCAGCTCCCGCCCCCATGCCCCTTCGAGCCAGTTATAGAAAAGTTCGGTGCGCCGGGCGCGGGATTTCACGTTATTACCGCCGCGCCCGTCATAAACGTGGCAGAACTCCATGCGAAACACGGCGTCAGGGTATTTGGCCGCATCCATGCCGACATAGATTTGATGAAACAACTCGCCTTGACCACAGCGGGCCACGGTAACGTGGCTTAAAGTGAGTGAACCGGCGGCGTCGGAATTAAGAATGCCGTGGCCGGCCACGTCATACACCGCCACGCGGCGCAAGAGGGTGCCGTGACCCACATTGCGAATGCCGCGGGTGGCGTTGGTATCGCCGCCGCCGGTGATTTCCAGATCTTCCAGGACGTAATAGTCGCCGGTGATGCGGATCACGGCGGCTTCTGTGCCCTGCACGCCGGCTAAGATTGGGCGGCGTCCGTCCACCGGGCGGCCGCGGATGACAATGGGCTGGGTGGCGTTGCCGCTGGCCTGGAGGCGCACATCTCCAGGATAAATGGCGTTGCCCGCGACTTCCACCACATCACCCGCCTTGAGCAGAGGAGCGACGCTTTGCAGGTTGCTGTGCGTCTGGCCCGGCCCCACCGCATGGAGGGCGGCTGACAGGGAGGGGACGCCAAGAAGCATTACCCAGCACAGGCTATGAAATACCAGTAGCCAGAGCGCAGAAAGAAGCACGCTGGCGGGCAGGCGCGGAGATTTTCCCAAGCCCGGCCGCTTGGAGGTCGGCGCAGGACATGCATACCTCCACGGATCGCGCGGTGAACTGACTGAAGCTGGCATGATCGGTTTAGCGCAAGTCCACCGCCGCAAAAAAGACATCGTCCGGCACGGCATGAAAGATGGCGGTGACCACCTTGGGGGTGGCCTGGACGGCTTCCACGAAATCTTTCATTGGCTCCAGCCGTGCGCTGTAGTTATAGGCGAGCACCAGACCACCGGGCTTCAGTTTGCTCGGATACAGTTTGCGCCAGTAGTCCAGGTAACCGGATTTGTCGGCATTCAAAAATATGAAGTCGTAGGACTTTTTCAACGTGGTCACGAGGGTGTGGGCATCACCCTCCAGACTGGTGACCCGGTGCGAGACGCCCAAGGCCTGCAGGTGTTGGAGCGCCCGGGCGCGGCGTTCGGGCACAATTTCGATGGTGGTCACCCGTCCGCCGCGGGCCTGCGCGGCCAGCGCCAGCCAGTAGGTCCAGTAACCATGGGCGGTGCCAATTTCCAAAATTTCGCGTGCCCCGCGAAGATGCGCCAAGAAATGGGCGACGGCGGTTTCTGCGCGATTCACCAGAAACATGCTTTCATCCTCGGCCTCAAGTTGGGCGAGGATCTTTTCGTGTTGGGCGCGTTGCGCCGTGGAGGAGGGAGCATTTGCGGCTGCAGTGCCGGGCGCCAGACCCAGCAAACTGGTGGCCGTCGTCAGCGTCGCCGCGTGAAGCAGAAAATCGCGGCGGGGCATGGCCAGGCGGGACGAGGCTTGGGCAAAGGGCGTCATGCTATTCATAGTGCTGGAAGATCCTGAACCTCAAGGTCAGTGTGGTTATTCATTGCGCGCAAAGGCTTGCTGTTGCCAATATAGCGAGGCCCAAGCTGGATGACGAATACATAAATCTTGCAAGGCTCATGCTGATCTCTCCTGCCTCCGTTGACGGCATTTGGGCCGTGGGAGCGCCTGTTTCGGCGAGCGGGTAATTGCCTTGGGGAAGAAGTTAAGGAATGGGCACAGAGATGACCTTCTAAAATTTGGATGAGATTTGCGAAGCCCTGATTTTTGGCCTGCCGTGGAAGGCATCATAATTCCTCGGATGCCGCCAGACGGCTGGCCATGCGAGGCGGATTTTTTATTGAGCGCCGGACAGGCAATTAACTATGCTTGGGGGCTTATGAATGTTTTGGTGACAGGTGGCGCGGGTTACATCGGCAGTGTGTGTGTGGAGCAACTGCTCAACGCGGGGCATCGGGTGACGGTTTTTGACAATCTCTCTGAAGGCCATCGCGGCGCGGTGGATGAACGGGCGGCCCTGGTGGTGGGGGATTTGGTGGATCGCGAGGCCATCATGGAGCTCGTGACCCGGGCGCGGCCGGAGGCCATCCTTCATTTTGCCGCCAATGCGCTAGTGGGGGAGTCCATGGCCAATCCCTCCAAATATTTCCGCAACAACGTGGCCGCCGGGCTTAATCTTCTGGATGCGGCCGTGGCCGGGGGGGTCCGGAAGTTCATTTTCAGCTCCACTTGCGCCACCTATGGCGTGCCGGAGCGTCTGCCGATGACCGAGGATTTGCCGCAACGCCCGGTAAATCCTTACGGCGAGAGCAAGCTGATGTTTGAGAAGATATTACAATGGTATCAGCAAATCCACGGGCTGGAGTTTGCGGCTTTTCGGTATTTTAACGCGGCGGGGGCCAGCGAGCGGTTTGGGGAGCATCATCGCATTGAGACCCACCTGATCCCCAATGTTTTGAAAGTGGCGCTGGGCCAGCGGGATTGTTGCGAGATTTACGGCACCGATTACCCCACTCCCGACGGCACCTGCATCCGGGATTACATCCATGTGATTGACTTGGCCGAGGCCCATATACTGGCCCTGCAACCCGGCAAGGCTGGTTTCTTCAATTTAGGCAACGGGGATGGTTATTCCGTCCGGCAGGTTATTCAGACTTGCGAGCAGGTGACGGGCAGGCCCATTCGGGCGGTGGAAAAGCCGCGCCGCCCGGGGGATCCACCGCGGCTGGTGGCGGCAGCCGAGAAAGCCCGACGGGAGCTGGGGTGGTCACCCAAATACCCGCATTTGGAACAAATTGTGCGCTCGGCGTGGAGTTGGCACCAACGGCACCCCCACGGCTACGCGGAGTAAGGGGGGGAGGGTGAAAATCACGCAAAATGTGCCAAAGCAACCCTTTCCCCGCAGGAATTCGGGGTGTGGGGGATGCCTTGGCTGGCGGCTGGGCGGTGCGGAAAAGCCCCAACCGTTGATTTTAGGGAGAGAAGGGCCAAATTGGCACTTAAATTGCTTAAAAAAGAAGGATTATACGCGGGTGCGTTTGGACGTGGCATTGTCCCTCCAAAGGCCTCCGACAACCAAAATGGTCCGATGTAACCCGCCGGGGCGGGATTTGATTTGAAAAAAAGTCTTGGAAAAGTTACAATTCGGTGAAAAATAGACTTCTGTTTGGCATATGCTAGAGACGTTTTTACGCGGTGATTACGCCGCGCAGCCAATGGATTTGCCAGTGATGATACTGGCGCTGTGTCTGGCCTTTCTGGGCGGTCATGTCATCGCGTGGACGTATATGGCCACGCACTCGGGGCTTTCCTATTCCCGGACGTTCGTCAACGCCATGATCGTGCTGCCGATGATCGTCACGTCGGTGATGATGGTCCTGTCCAACAACCTGGTGACGGCGTTTGGGTTGATGGCGGTATTTGCCATCGTGCGATTCCGCAACATTCTGCGGGATACTCTTGATACCACTTACATTCTGGCCGGGATTGTGGTGGGGATGGCGTGCGGCACCCATCGTTTTCCGGCGGCGGTCATCACGTGTGTGATGGTGTCAGTGGTCTTGTTGTATTTGAGCCTGACCATGTTTGGCGCGCGGCACCGCTACGACATCATCGTCAACCTGCATTGGGCGCGGTCTTTGAAGGAGCTGCCGGAGTTGAAGCGCCTGTTGGACCGGCACAGCCGGGTGACTCACTGCGCCAGCCAGCGGACCAGTGAAGGCTATGAGGGCGCCGATTTAAGTTATCGCCTGTTGCTGCGGAATCCCGAACGGGAACAGGACCTTCTGACCGAATTGAAGGCCATGGAGGGGGTTTCCCGGGTGACGAGCATGAAGGCTGAAGACGAGTCTGAAATCTAGTGGAAGGAATACCGATGACCGCATTACCGAAGATTCCGAGTCCCCCGTCACATTACTGGCGGGAGTTCCGGCATGGTTATCTGCCGATCATTGTTTTCCTGTGCGTTCTGGTATTTTCTGTCAACCTCTGGAACCGGCACGTGGCGCCGCCCAGCATTGTCGGGGAGGTGGAGGCCATTCGTTCGAGCATCACCGCGACGGAACCGGGCGAGATCCAGGAGCTGAGCGTGGATTTGCTGTCCCGGGTGGAAAAGGGCGATCCGATTGCCGTGATTAGCGTCATGGAGGATGAGACGGTCAAGGCCAGCATCAACTCCATGATGGCGGATTTGACGATTTTGGAGGAGCGGCTGCGGCAGGGCACCTACCGTTTCCAGGAAAACCTGGAGAGTTTGCGGCACAACATCTGGCAGCGCAAAATTGAGCTGGCCAATGACCGGGCCCAACTGGTGTATGCGGAAGCCCAGCTCCAACGCGCCCATTCCAATTTGTTGAATAATGTGACCTCCCAGGCGGATTATGACCTGGCCAAGGCCACGGCGGAGTCCCTGCGCGGGAAGGTGGCGGAACTGGAAAGACTGATTCAGGCCATGGAACAGAACGTGGCCAAGCTGGAGAAAGGGGTGCGCACGGGCGAAGGAGACGAAGCCAATCGGGCCATTGCCCGGGCGATTGAAGCCAAGCAGGAGGAAATCAAGGCCCTCTCGGCCCCGCTGGTGATCAAAGCCCCCATGTCCGGCGTGGTCAGCGCGGTGTACAAACGCAAGGGCGAGCGGGTGGTGCGTGGGGATGTCATTGTGATGATCAGCAGCATGGAGGCCGAGCGCATCGTGGCCTATGTGCGCCAGCCGTTGAACGTCAAACCCAAGGTGGGTGACATGGTGGAAGTGCGCAGCCGCTCCCAAGGACGTGCCCTGGCGCAGGCCAAGGTGATGAAAGTGGGCACCCAGTTGGAGCCCATCAATCCGGCCATCCTTCCCATGGCCGTGCAGAACGGGGTCATGGAATATGGTCTGCCGATGATCATCACCCTGCCCAAAGGACTGGCCTTGATGCCGGGCGAAATCGTGGACATCAGTCTGCCGTCCGGCGTGCGCTAGAGCCGGGGTTGTGGAAGATTTGGGCTGTCCCGATTCCCGGGACGGCCTTTTTATTTCGGGCAAGGGTTGCAGGCCGGGGCCGATGAACAAAGGCTTGTATCGCCGGCGGCGGGGCGATTGAATAACCCCCATGAAAGCAGTACAACTGGTGGCCCACGGCAAACCGGGACGATTTGAGATGCGTGACCTGCCCGATCCCCGGCCCGGCGAGGGCGAGGTGGTGGTGCAGGTGATGGCCTGCGGGTTAAATCATCTGGATTTGTGGCTGGAGGAAAACGGGCTGCCCATTCAACCCATTTTACCCCGCACGGCCGGTTGTGAAATTGCCGGCCGGGTCACGCAGGTGGGGCCGGGGGTGACCGCCTGGCGGCCGGGGGACCGGGTGGCCGTGCAATCCAACATTTTCTGCGATCAATGTGAATTCTGCAAACAGGGGGAGGAATCGCAATGCCTGCGCAGCGAATTGCTGGGCATCCAGCGGGACGGCGGGTTTGCGGAAAAAGTGCTCGTGCCGGCGCGGTTGTTGGTGGCGCTGCCGGACACGGTGGATTTTGTCACCTCGGCGGCGTTGACCCTGGCCGGGAGCACGGCCATGCACATGCTGACCAGCCGGGCAACGGTCAAGGCGGGCGACTGGGTGCTGGTGATGGGGGCGGCCAGTGGCGTCGGCTCGGCGGCCATCCAGATTGCCAGGGGCCTGGGCGCGCGGGTGATCACCACCGGCTCCACGGAGGCCAAACGGAAACTGGGATTGCAATTGGGCGCGGAGCAGGTGCTGGATACGGCGGACGCGCGCTGGACGAGTGAGGTGCGCAAAATCACCAATAAACGCGGGGTGGACCTGGTCGTTGAACATGTGGGGGGCGACATTCTGCCCAAACTGCTGGACTGTTTGGCGCGCGGGGGGACAATCGTCACCTGTGGCGCCACGGCGGGACGGCAGATCACTTTCGACATCTGGCCGTTCTTTGTGAAACAACAGCGGTTGATTGGCAGTTACGGGCGGAACCGCGCTGACATGCGGACCACGCTGGATTGGGCCGCCGCCGGCAAACTCAAGCCGGTGATCCATGCGATTCATCCGCTGGAGCGCGTGCCGGAGGCGTTTGCGGCGCTGCGCCAGCGGCAGGTCCTGGGAAAGATTGTCATTCAACCCTGAGGGGATTAACATACCACGCCTTATGCAACGAACCTCGCTGTTTATTTATGGAGTCCTGCTCCTGACGGGGCTTGGCCTTGCCGGCGCCGAACCCAACACCCTGACCGAGCAGGAGCGGGCCGCAGGCTGGCGGCTGTTGTTCAATGGGCGCAATCTCGAAGGCTGGCGCAGCGTGCGTCGCGCCACTCCGCCTACCACCGGGTGGGTGGTGACCAACGGCTGGCTCGTCAAGCTGGCCGGCCAACGTGGCGGGGACCTCATTACCACCCAGCGTTTTGACAATTTCGAATTGTCATGGGAGTGGCGCATTCCGCCCCGCGCCAACAATGGCGTGAAATACATGTTTCTGGAGGAGCGTGGGGTGGGCCACGAGTATCAAATGATTGACGATACTACAATCAAGAACCCGAAGCAGCAAACCGCCTCGTTTTATGATGTGCTGCCGCCGCGTCCCCACGCGCCCATGAAACTGGCGCCGGAAATCAATCACTCCCGGATTATTGTCCGCGGTGCGCACGTGGAGCACTGGCTCAACGGCGAAAAGGTGTTGGAATATGAATGTGGCAGCCCGGAGGTGCTGGCGGCGGTGGCCAATAGCAAGTTTCGCACGTCGCCGGATTTTGGGAAAAAGATTGCCGGCCACCTGTTGCTGACCGATCACAATGATGAGGCGGCTTTCCGCAACCTCAAGGTGCGGGAGCTGCCGGCGCCTTGATGGGCGGCGGCTCGGCGGCCGAGGCGGAGGCGGAGGGCATGCCGCCGGCCAGCGAACAGAGGATCAACAGGACGGCGGCCGCCAGCAGCGCCAGCAGGGCGTTACGCTCGCGTGCATCAAACCACCGCAGCACACCGGGGCCTGCCCCGTAGCGTGATTGTCCTGACTGTTCGTGCCGGCTCATATTCATACGTCCCAAGAATAAGACGGGTTTCGCCGCCCAATGTTGGAATAATTTTTAAGATTTTTTGGAGCAGAAGCCGGGCCGTTCACTGGCGCAGCCGGAAAAAGCGGGTATCTCCCGGCAGGATGTTCGTCCAGCATCGCCAGCCCTGGAGGCTGCTGCCCGGGGCGCTGACGGCCTCCCAGGCGTCGGGGGACAGACGCGCGGACGTCTCCAATACGGCGCCGCTTTCCTCCGGCCAGCGCAACACCAGATGCGCTTCCTCGCGGGCAAAATACAGCCGGGCGGGGGCAGGAAGGACATCCGCAAAAGCCGTGCCCACCCGCAGCCGTTCGATGCTCAGTGCGCCAATGTTGGCGGCCTGACGGAAGGCCCACGCGGCCACGGTGCTGCTGCCAGTGGTGTCACCCGCCACCAGGGCGGCATCACTCTCGCAGGTGGGGTCAAGCCATAGCAGACACTGGCCATTATTGACGTTAAAGCGGGTCACCACGGTGTAGAGCGTTTGAGTGCGGAGGAGCGGCGTGGTTTCCGCCGTGGGCAGTGCTGCGGCGCTGCTGAGGCCCAGGCGGAAATGTCCCGGTGGCGCCTGGTTGGTGGAGATAAAGAGGCGGCAGCGATAGCCGGTGCCGCCATCCTTGTAATGCGCCCAATAGGCGGGCACGGCATTGGTGGGCAGGCGCAAGACGCGAAAATCCACGCGCGCATAAAGCACATAACCACTGCCCGCCGTGATGCCGGGGGGGCCGAGGGTGACGCTGACATCCTCACTGTTGGTTTCGCAGAGGTGGAGACTCCCGTTTTCCACCCATGCCTGGCCGGCCTCTCCGCTGTGGGACTGCCAGAGAGCTGGGCCGACGGCGATCAGGGCGCCGTCAGGATAATCAAATTCTTCTGACACGAGGCGTCCTGGCCGTGGCGCCACCGTCACTTGGAATTGATTGGTGATCCGGTGATGGCCGTCGCTGAGGAGCAGGGAAAGGAAGGCGTGGCCCGCCCGGTCCGGCGCGGGGCGCAGGGTGAGGCGCCGCTCATAGCCTTCGCCGGCCACCACGATGTTGGTGGCCGGAAACAGGGTGCGATCCGAAGAAGTAATGGTCAGAGTGAGGACGTCCTGCTCGGCATCCTGCAGGTGCAACGGGAGATCATTAAGTGTTTGATTAACGCTTATAATCTGGTCAGCTAGTGGCGCACAGGACGGCGCTCCCAGGCGCACGGTAAAGGCCCGCTGCGCACTCAGGCCGGTGTCATCCAGGGCGGTGACCAGGACGCGCGCGACGCCCTGTTGCCCATCGGCGGCACGCACCACCAGGGTACGCTCCCCGCCGGCGCCTTGAAAAAGGAAACCCTCTGGCGGGATGAGATGGGGAGGCTCGCACTGCGCGTAAAGGTAAATAAAGGGCAGGGGGGTATCTTCATCAGTGAGTGTGATAAGCAGGGGAGGGGACACGCCGCCAGCGGGCAAATCAAGGTCAGGGAAGGCCGAGAGCGTGGGTGGGGCGCCGGGGGTGGCCACTTCCGCAAAGGATGAGCCAATGCGCAGGCTGTCGAGGGCAAGCTCGCCCATGCCGTTGCCACTGGCCAGCGATTGTCGTAGGGCAAAGGCATGAATCGCCAGGGAAGCAGTGCCATCGGCGGGCATTTCCAAGGCTGGATCTTGTTCGCTGACAGGATTGAGCCACAGGGCTGCGGCGGGAGGATTCAATTGGTAGCGCAGGATGACCACCTGCGCGGCTTGGGTGGGGCAGGCTTGGGGATGGTATGAGGCATAGAGGGGGGAGGTCACCCCCGTCAGCCGCAGTCCTAAACGGTAATGGCCCGCGGGCGCATCCATGGTGGTGGCGTAAAGACAGGCGCGGTTATTGTTGACGCCGGCGTCCTTCAGCAGGGCAAAACATCCGCCTCCACCGGACGGCAGGCGCGAAAAGTTGACCAGGAAGCGCACGTACAACACCCCGTTGGTGTACGGCCGGCCTGGCAGGAAGACTTGAACATCTTCACTGGAAGTCTCCGAGAGCAGGGCGCGGCCGCCGGCCACCCGTAATTGATTGGAGGTGCCGCTGTAATGGGACCAGGCATCGGGGGCCACCTGCACCAGGGGGCCATCCGGATAGGGGAAGGTTTCGTGCACCAACAAAGCCCCCTGCAGACCGGAAAAAAAGGCCGCCTGTGCCAGCAGTAGAAGAAGGGGCCAACTGATGCCGGGCGATGGGGCGGAGGCAATCATGGAGCAGGAAAAAGAGGCCAAGGGAGGATGCCGTGCCATTGCCATGGGTGCATGACTTTTATCAAGCCGCTATTTGGCCGGCAAGGCGGATGTAAGAGTCCGTGCACCCATTTTTTACGGGCGGCACCGGCTTGGGCTGGACGAGCCTTAATTCTTTGAAGTGCGAGGAGTGGAGGACGAGGGCATGGCCACAAGGACGGCGATGTCTTTAACTTCAGGCCAGGGGGTTCAGGTGACCTGCGCGCACTTCCCAACGATGCAATGAGCGGCTCAATTCCCGCGGCCAGTTTTCCTCCGTGCAGGTCATGAACACCTGGCCCTGAGCTTCGCGGCTGCGTTCGAGCAGCGGCAGGAAACCACTGCGGCGTTTTATATCCAGCTCGACCATGACATCATCAATCAGGAGGATGGGCGGGCTGCCCTGCCTTTCCGTCAAATATTCGGCTTGAGCCATTTTCAGGGCCAGGGCGAGCGTCCGTTTCTGGCCTTCGCTGGCAAACTGGGCGGCCGGCTTTCCGTTGAGCAGCAGGGCCATCTCATCACGGTGTGGCCCGACCAAGGTCAGGCGCGTGGCGCGTTCCTGTTCACGGCTGCGTTCCAAGGCTTGGGCCAGGTCTTCATTGCCGGTGGCGGGTTGATAAGCCAGTTGCAATTCTTCACCGGCGGGAGCAATGCGCGCATGCGCGGCCCGGGCCAGGGGCGAGAGGCGGGGGAGCAGTTCGCGGCGCAGGCGCATGATTTCCGTGCCGGCAGCCACAACCTCCCGGGTAAAACCGGCCAGGGCGTGCTCGTCCAGACGCCGGCTGCGCAGCAAGGCGTTGCGGGCACGTACGGCCCGGGTGTAGCGCTGGAGGAGGTGCAGATAGGGGGCGTGGGTTTGAGCCAGCAGCAGGTCCATGAACCGGCGGCGCACGCGGCCGGGGCCTTTGATTAACTGGGTGTCTTCGCTGCAAAAGACCACGGCACGCAGGGTGCCGTAATAATCCGCCAGCCGGCGTACGGGCTGGTTGTTCATGAGCAATTTGCGCTGGCGGGGCGACCAGAAGATTTTTACTTCATGGCGAAGGGGGCCGACGATGGTGGCGCCGACCCAATAACCGCGCGCGCCATGGCGGATGAGCTGCGCGCCGCCCACCCCGCGAAACGAGCGCAGGGTGGCCAGGAGGTAGATGGCTTCCAGCAAATTGGTTTTGCCCTGGGCGTTGTCACCCAGAATCAGATGAAAACCCGGTGCAAACGCCGCGTCCAGGCGGGCGTAGTTGCGAAAGTCGCGCAATCTCAGGCGTGCGAGGTGCACGGCGCAAGGTTAGAAAGCCGGAGGCGGCGCGGCCAGTTTTTTCAATCCGGCCGGCCGGGTCCTAAGGGGGGCGGGACGGACTGGTTGGGAAAGCTGATTCATGGCTGGACAAGGGGCGTTCATGGGGTAGGTTTGCTTTAATGATGGTGTTACCGAAACCGGAAGTAATCCTGACGCATGAAAGCGACCTCGATGGCCTGATGTCCGGCGTGCTGTTGCAGCGGCTGGCGCGCAAGCTGTTTGGGGGCTATGTGCCCCTGGAGGCGTGTCATTACAACATCTGGCGCAATCGGGATTTGCGCGAGCGCTCGGCGTGGGTGGCCGACTTTGCCTACGAACCGCGGCTGGACCGCGCCAACTGGCTGCTGGTGGATCACCACCCCTGCGAGGCGCAGCCCAAGCATCTGATGTTCCTCCATGACACGCAGAAATCCGCCGGCCGGCTGTGCTATGAGCTGTGCGTGCAGCACGGCATGGGCTCGCCGGAGCTGGAACGTCTGGCGCATTTGAATGATGTGGCCGATTTGTTTTGGGAGGAAGACCCGGATTTTGTGCTGGCTTGCGACATTGCCAATCTGGTGAAGGTGTATGGTTTTTGGAATTTGCATGCGCTGGTGGAAGGCCGCATTGAAGCGCTGCTGAACCACCCCCTGCTGGAGGTCATGGCGGTAAAGCGCCGGATTGAAGACCCCCTGGGCTATGAGTGGAGCAAGGAACATATCATCCCTTTGAGCGCAAAAATCGGGCTGGTCGAGACCGTGGTGGGCAACAACAACGCGATCATCTTCCAGCTTTTGGAGCGCAAGGCTACGCCGTACGAGGTGCTGGTCACGTTGTTTCGCAAAAGCAACGGCATGATGATAGCCAGCTTTCGCAGCCAGAATGGCCAGGCCCTTAAAGCGGCGGAAAAAGTGCAGGGCGGCGGCCATCCCAATGCCGCCGGTGCGATCCTGCCGCGGCATGTGCGCAATCTGGCTGATGCGGTGACCTACCTGACGGGCATTTTCAGTCCCACGCCAGCCAAGGGCACGCCGCTCAACAGTTTGGAAGCCTTGTTCGCTGATTTAGACTCCAAAACCTGAGCCCCACAGGCGCGGCGGGAGAATGGGATACCACTAAAGCGTGGGCACGCCGGCGGCCTGGGGAGGGCTGAGCGAGGAGGGTGTGTTCGGCGTGGCCGTTTTCAGATCGGCGCGCACGATGTCCAGTTGATCCAGTTGGGCCACGGTGCGGCGGGCCAGCGTGCGGGGGTTGTCCGTCATCATCGCCTGGGCATCGGCGGCGAAAGTGGCCTTTTCCCGGCGGCTCAGGTAGTTTTGCAGCACCCGCAGGTAATCCTCGGTCAGCCGCAGCAGGGGCGGGGCGACGCGGGTGCGCAGAAGCTGCAACTGGCCGATTTTTTGGCGCAACAGGGCACGCTGGCGGCCCACCTCCCACTGATCAATGACGGTTTGCAGACTGACGGTTTGGCGTGTCAGGCGGCCGTCCTCTCCTTTGATTTGCACGGGGCAGGCCAGGATCTCCTCCAATTTGCGCCAACTTTCCGCGAGGGAGTAGAGATTGGCCTGATCCCGGCCGGTCACAGTGGTGATTTGCACATTCCACCATTTATCCACGTCCCGCATGTTCTTAAAATGGGCGGCGAAGGCCTGCAGGAAGCCGGTTTGCCAGTTCAGATGGCGGGGGGCCTGTTCCTGCAGAAAGCGCCGCAGGCAGGCGGGGCCTTCAGGCAGACGCAGCAGGCTGAGCACAAAGAGGTGGGAGCATTGATCATAAAAGCCCCCTGCAGGCTCGTTCCAGACGGGGGCGGGGGGCCAGTTCAATTCATCCAGAGTGAGCGGCTGGCGGCCGCCCAGACGTTGGCGGATGATTAAAACAGGATCAACCCGGCGCTCCACGCGAACGGTGGCGGTGTCGCGGCGGCCGGCGTCTGGCACCACGCGGAAGCTCGCCCCATGGCGCAGCGCCAGCAGTTCATCCATACCCCGGGCGAGCCAGGGGGGCAGCTCCGGCGGGTGGGCGCCAGCCTGACGATCGGCCATTTCCTGCAATAAAACCGCCACCAGGGCGCGATTCAGCCGGGCAGGTTCCACCTCGCTGGGCACGTGCATCTGGTAAAACCAGCCTTGCGGGGTGTACTGGGCTTTGACCGCCACCGGTTCACCGAGGTCGGCCGCCCGGTACAGATTGATAAAAATCCGCCCCCGCCAGCCATCCGGGCTGTCCAGCTCGCGCAACAGGGCCTGTTTGACGCGTTCGGCCCAGACGGCCAGATTGGCTTGATTCAGCAGCACATAATTGGTGCGGCGTTCATCGTTAATATACGACGGCGAGGGCAATATCTCCGGCGGCCCCTGCACCACAAACTGGCGGGACTGGCTTTCGATGGACAGCAACTTGGGCAGCCCTGGCGCAGGGCTGGCGGCCTGCAGGTGGCCTGCTCCGAGGAGCAGGAGTCCCAGCGCGCTGGCCAGCCAGCCCATGCCGTGGAGGCGCATGAGACGAGGTCAGTTTTTTTTGCTCCCGCTGCTATTATTACTGCTGCTGGAGCTGCTGCTGCTGCTGCTGGCGGAAGAACTTGAACTGGAGCTGCTGCTGGCGGACGGGCTGGCCTCCTTTTTGGCCGCCGCCTTGTAACTTTCACTGCGATAATCGGTAATATAGAAGCCGCTGCCCTTGAAAATGAGTCCCGCTCCCGCGCCCAGCAGGCGGCGTACCTTGCCCTTGCCCCATCGTTTTTGGGGGCACTTGTCCTTGGGACAAACCGTGAGCGGTTTATCTTTCATGCTTTGAAAGACCTCAAATTGATGCTGACATTTCTCACAAACGTACTCGTACGTTGGCATAGCTCAATCCCTCAATAATCCTCAATAATACCAGACCCCTATTCTATAGGTCAAAGAGGGCGCTTCGTCCAAGAGATAAAAAAACCCTTGGGAAGACGGAGTTTCCCGCGGAGCGTTGCGCCTGGAGCGGGCATCTCCGGGGAGGCCGGCAGGGCAACCGGCCTCCCCGGGAAATGAATTTAAGGTATGTAAAGGCGGTAGAACCGGTTGGTGGACGATGGCGCCGGATCGCTTAGGACCGCCGGCCGGTTGAACGGTTCAGGTGGCAGGTTGGTCAACAACTGCCAGGCGGGCTGGCCGAGGGCATTCTTGAATTCCAGCCGGTAAGCCCGATTGGAGACGGCGAGGAATTGCAGGACGGGCATGCCCTGGACGACAGTTGCCCGCAAGGCCAGCACACTGTTGGGGTCTTGCGGATTGGTGCCGGCGAGGAATTCCTGGTAGTTGGTGTGGCCGTCACCATCGCTGTCCACATTGGCATCATTAATGCCCACCGTCAGGCCGTTTTGGCGTTCCCAGTCATCAGGCAGGCCGTCCTGGTCGGTGTCCACCATGCCTTCGCTGATGGTTAACGTCGCCAGACGGCTGGTGAAGACTCCCGCCACATTGGAAACGGTCAGGAAGTAAGCGCCGGCCTCGGCGGTTTGCGCGTTGGAGATGACCAGCACGGAATTGGTTTCCCCGGCCAGCGGCAGGTTGGGCGCCCGCCACCATTGGAAAAGGAGCGGCGCCTGCCCGGTGGCGACAGCAAAGAAGCGCGCCGTCTGGCCCGGCGTGAGCACCTGGTCCTGCGGTTGCAGCACCAAGCCGGGCGGGGTCAGCAGGGTGAGCCACGCCACACTGCTGGTAGCCGCGCCATAGGGATTGGAGACCACCACGCGGTAATCGCCCACGTCCCCGCTTTGTGCCGCAGGCAAAACGAGGGTCATGTTGGTGGCGCCCGCAATCGGGGTGAAGAAGGAGCGGTACCACTGATAAGCGAGCGGGGATGTGCCGGTGGCGCTGACGGCAAAGACAGCTTGCGCTCCGGCCAGGACTTGCGTGCTGACCGGCGCCGTGACGATGGCGGGCGGCAGCGGCGCCTCCAGGAAGGCGGCTTCACTGGTTACGACGCCGGAATGGTTGGAGACGACCACGCGGTACTCGCCCAGTTGGGCGAGGGCAACGTTGGTGAGCAGCAGCGTCGCGTTGGTGCCGGTGGTCAGACGATTGGTTTGATTGAACCACCATTGATAGTACAGCACTTCGGTGCCGGTGGCCGTCACATTGAAGCTGACATTGGCGCCGAGGTTGGTGACCACGCTGAGTGGTTGCTGCGTGATGGCCGGCGCCGCCGGCTGCTCGACCACGGTCAGGCGGCAGGAGTAGGCCGCGGAGGCGGCCGTGTTCATGGAGTTGGTCACCAGCACCGTGTAAATGCCGGCATCGGCGAGCTGGACATTGGTCAGCACCAGCGTGCCGGAAGTCCTGCCTGCCAGGTTGTTGCCGTTGAACTGCCACTGGAAGCGGGCATTGCCCACGGGGTTGGCGTTGGCGGTGAGCACCACCGTGCCGCCCACGTGCGCGGTTTTATCGGTGGGCGGGTCCACGACCACCATCGCCACGAAGGAATGGAACAGCACATTGGTGCGGACCAGATTGGTGACGCCGCAGCGGTAGAGACCGCCGTCGGAAAGCTGGACGGGGCTGATGATAAGATTGGTGCCCACCTCGCCCAGGCGGGTGATGTCCACGCCGTTGCGATTCCAGACATAACCTTTGGGTTCCGAGCCGGAGAAACCGGCGGTGATGCTCAGGGTGCCGCCCACCCGCACCACCTGGCCGGTGGGCAGCAGGGAGACGGCGGGCGTGGTGGCGATCAGGACACTGGCGTGCGCGCTGGGCACGGAGCCCAGGGCATCGGTGGCCACCACCCGATACAGGCCCGATTGATCCACCTGCACATTGGTCAGTGTCAGGGTGGCGCTGGTGGCCCCCGGCAGGTTAACGCCGTTGCGCTGCCATTGGTAGGTTACCGGGCCGTTGCCGGTGGCCCCGGCGGAGAGGGTGATGTTGGTGCCGGCCAGCGCCACCAGGCTGCGGGGCTGGTTGGTGAACGTTACTGCCTGCCAGACGGTGAGCCGCGCCGGGGCGCTCTCAGCGGCGCCACCGGGGCCCAAAACCACGGCTTGGTAAACGCCGGCTTGCGCCAGTTGCACATTCGCCAATATCAGGGCGGCATTGGTGGCGCCCGGCAGCGGGTTGCCATTGAAGCGCCAGTGATATTGCAGCGGGCCTTCTCCGGTGGCTGCGACTTGCAGCGTCACGGTATCATGCATCCAGACAGTCAGGTCCACTGGCGATTGGGTGATGACTGGCGGCACGCCTGGCGTGAAAGGCCGGCCGGCCGTGGGCGGCCCGGCGGTCCAGTTGGCTGGATCGTTGCCGTAGGCCGCCGGGTTCAGGCGGTGCAGGGAGAATCCCGCACTGTCCGCGGCCTGGGGCCATGGCGGGTTGTCGGAATAACGCACTTTGTCCACCAGGAGGTAATCGGGCAGGCCGGTGGTGGCGTCCAGCGGTCCAGGACGGGTCAATTCCACGCTGTCCTGGGAATTATCCAGTTTGCCGGAGTAAGGCCCATAAATGGGCACGTCGGGCGGGACGCGGTAAAGATTGCGGAATTGCTCCAACAAGACGTACTCGGTGGCCGGATCAAAGCTGACCACCAGGAGGCGCCCCTGGGGCGGGAGAATGACACCGGAGGGGAACTCATAATCCACCGCGTCGCGCAGCCGCCAGGTAAAGGAAGGATAAGCGGGGTTGAAGAGCCATACGGGGCCATCCGTGATGTTTAGCAATTCGATGAACTCCATCTCCTTGTTGTCGCGGCCGTCCGGATAATCGGGGGGATGATACATCACCTCGCTGATGACCACCGGGCCGATGACCGGCCCGCTGTTGGTGGCGCCGAAGGTCATGCTGCGTTGCGGCACCAGATGATCATTGCCGTTGCTGATGACGTGTCGGCCCAGGGAGACGTTTTGATCCGAAGCGCCAAAATCAAAGCCATGATAATAGCCGGTGAGCTGACCGGCCGCATTGGCGCTGAAGAGGTACACCTCCTCCCCTTCACCGCGGAATCCAAATCCGCGCGGATCGCCGGGCCGGTTGAAATCCGCCTCCGTCACCACCAGAAAACCGCCGGGCGGGATGATGGTGTTGGAGGGGAATTGGTATTTGTAGGGCTGGTTAAAGTTATCTGTCAGCCACCAGAAACTGATGTCCGCCGGCACGGTGTTGGGATTGTGCAGCTCGACGGCGTCCACCAGCGGCGGCAGGGGGCGCGAGAGGACTTCATTCACCACCACCGGCACGAAGAGCGGCGGCGGCAAATCGGCCGCCCCCGGTGAGCCGCCATATTGCGTGCTCACGCGCCAGCCGGCGGGATTGTTGTCGGGCATGGTGTTGCCCGCCAGCACCAGCGAGAAGCCGGCGCCATCGGTCAGGCGGTACCAGTCCTCATACCGCACTGAAAAGATCGGCTCGCCCAGCGGGCCGGTCAGGTTGAGGCGCTCGTTGCTGTTGGCCAGGTTCCGCTCATATTCGCCGGCAATGCGGAAGCCGGTGCCATAGCGGGACTCGAAGGCAGCCCGATTTTTGACCACCAGGATGCGTTCGCCGGGGGCCAGCAGCATGGGGGTGTTGCGGTCGTATTCCACCCGCACGTTGTCGGCGTCCAGTTGCAGGATTTGGCCGCCGTTGCGGCCGGCCAGCTCGAGCCGGAAATCCTGTGGCACCAGGCCGTCAATCTGCACATTGGTCAAAACCGCGATGGGGGTGCCCGGCGTGCCGAGGCTGTTGGGGATGATGCTCAGATGCACGCGTGCGCCATCCAGGTTGCGAATCAACTCCCACCGGGCCCGGTGGAACTGGCCGTTGTCCAGCTCGAGGACGTTCGAACTGAGCAGCGCACTGGTAACCAGGCGGCCCTGATAGTAGAGGTCGGCACTGTTTTGAGAGGCCACGTTGCCCATCACCAAATCCAGCGCCAGGCCGCTGGCCAGCACCGGCTCGTTGGTATAATGCGCCAGGGTGCTGCCCGCCCCGCTCGTGCCAAAGATGGCGGTGGGCAGGAGCACCAGCGACAGCCCGCCCGGCGCGGGCGGCACCACGCCAAACTCCACGTTGACGTTGTCAATGTCATGCGCGGCATTTTCACCGCCGGTACGGCCGCAGATGCCCAGGCGCATCTCGTAGGGATTCACCCCCGAGATTTGGAAGTTGTTGAACAGGGTTTCCGGCGTGCCGGGCGTGCCATAGATATTGGGCGTAAGCCGGACCGTGATGAACACTGAGCCGCCGCTGAACCGGAGGGTGATTTCGGCGCGATGGAACTGGCCGCTGGCGAGATTGAGATTGGGCGTGGCCACGCCGCCGGAGACCAGGGCACCATTCCAATGAATGGAAATGTGGTTGTTGTTGGGATCCGGCGGGTTGCCGTTGTTGTAGATGTCAAAACCAAAGGCCAGCGAGCCGGCCAGGTTGGGCTCCTCGGTGAACACCGCGATGTTGCCGGAAGTGCCCCAGTTGGCGGTGTTTAAAAAGGCCACGCCCAGGCCGTCGGCCCGGCCGGCGCCCGGCGTCATGCGGAAATCAAAAGTCATGGTGATGTTGGTAAAAGTGCCCGCCGCGGTGCGGTTGAAGAAAATGCCGTTGTTGAGGCTGTTTACCGCCGGGGTCAGCCGCATAAACGTGCCATACGGGCCGCCGTCGGAGGCGGTCGCCGCCGTTCCGGACAGGGTATAGGGTGTGCCGGAGGCATCAAAATTTGCCACGGTGGGGGTGCCGCCGGACAGTGGCGGTGAGCTGTTGACGCCGCGGAAGTCCACCTCGGCCACCAGCCGGCCATAGGTGCTGTCGAGTGTGCGATTGAAGGCCAGACGGTTGCGGTTGGCGCCGGTATTGGGGGTGGTCAGCCGGATGAACTGGCCCGCCGGCCCGCCCGACGTAACCACCGCCCCGCCGCCTTCACTCAGCCGGGAGGTGGTGTAAGGGGTGCCTGGGGAGTCAAAGTCCTGGAGAGTTGGAGATCCGGCGGGGGCCAGATTGCCGATGGGGAAACGGAAGTCCACCCCCCCGGAGAGCAGCAGGCCGGTCAAATCCTGGGTGGTGGAACCGGTATTCAGCAGCTCGATGAATTCGTAATCTTGGGTGTTGAAATTGGGGTCGGTGGAGGGGGCGGGATTGTACATCAGCTCCGAAATCACCAGGGAAGGCGTGCTGCTGCCAAACACTGCGGTGACCGGCGCACTCCACTGATTGCTCAGCCAGACACGGGCGGTGATGCGGGAATTGTCCGGCGGGATGATGCTGTTGGTGTAGAGCAGGGCCTGAGGGGAGCGCGAACCGCCGGGCAGGCGCGGGTCGGCGCCGTTGAGGGTGTAGTAAATGGCGCCGGCGGGAGCGGTCATGACCAGCGGCGCATTGGCCGGGCCGGCGCGCCGGCTGAAGGTGGGAGGTTTGATGAATTGTTGATCAATCCAGTTAAAGCGGCCGGTGATCCACGTTTTCATCTGCGCGATGATGGCGGCGTGCGTGGATGGGTTTTGATAGTCCACATGCCAGCCGCCCGCCGAGCCGTTGGGATTGGGCCAGAGATAACGCGCCAGTCGTGGCCAACGGGCCAGGTCCCGGGCGATAGGCTCAGCCAGAAAGGCCGAGAGTTCATCCACCCGGGCCAGCACGTTGGACAGATTGAACACTCCGGCGGCCAGTTCCGCCCAGCGATCGGCGATGGCCTGTTGGAAATCCGGGTCTCCCGGTTCGCTGATGAGGCGTCGCAGCCAGATGTGTTCAGTGGAGCTGATGAGGGGGTAATACCAGTTGTTGGTGCGGCCGCCATCCAGGTAGTTGGCATTGCCAAAGCTCAGGTTCCAGTCCCAGATGGGTTCCATTTTGATTTTGCCGGTGCGCCCCTTGTACATGTAGTTGCTGAGGCGGTAGCCATCAATTTGCTTGGTGAACTCGACGATCCAGTGGTTGTCCACAAACGAATCCACATCAATGTATTTGCGATAGCCGATGGCACGATCGCGCCAGGCCGGCCCATAGAGCGCCGCCTCCATTTCGTTGAGGTGATTGCGCAGCCATTCCACCTGAACGGTCGTGACCTGGTCCGGGCGCGGTTCGTGCAGGCGGATATCCTGCCCGCTGGTGGTGTAAAACAAGAGATCCCCCGGACTGGCCTTGTCTTTCTTAAAAATAAAGCCGCCGGTGATGGGGTCCCCGGGGGCGCCCGATTGCGGTGGTTCAATGTTCACCCGATTGGCATCGGCGCGAATTTTTTCGACGAGCAGATAAACGCCCACGTAATCATTGTTGCCCACCTTGCCCGAGCGATCGGCCGTCCCCTCCGGGGGCGTGCCGTTCCAGTACACCTCAACAAAACGGCGGCGCACGGAATAATGCCCCATTTTTTCAAACAATTCATAGGCGAGGAAGTCGTTCAGGAAGGTTTTGTCGTTATACACATTAATCAGGGCGAAGTCCGAGCCTTCCGGGAAGTCAAGGAAGGCCACTTTGCGATCACGAGCGTCCTCCCCCCGGATCTCCAAGTTGTAGGGTTTCTTATGCCGCCCATCGGTATCCGGGAAGGACCAGGAGGTCTGGCCGCGGCCTTCCACGCCAACCCTTCCCTGGAAATCTGGTCGGCTTACAAGGGTGGCGCGGCGGTTGGTGGGGGAGGTGTCAAATACGGTGATGATGCAGGTGGCCCGGGGGTCCATGTCGGGGGTGATCGTCTGGTTGAAGGTATCCAATACCACAATCGGAAGCGGTGAGTTGAAGCTATAGACTGTGTTTTCCAGGAGCGTGTAGTACGCGGATACCTGCCGGCTGGGGAAATACCCCGGAGCAAATACCTTGGTGGAGACAATGGCAGAATTGCTGATGATCAGCGGCTGGCCATTGGTGTAGAGGGGCGAGTTGGCCGTCACCGGCGCGCCATTCAGAGAATAACGGATTTGCGCGCCAGGGATCAGAGAATACAGCTCCACTTGCAGAACCGCATTGGTATAAACGCCGCTGGCCACCGAGTACAGCGCGGGTGGCGCCTGTATGGGCGCCCCGGCCTGGTTGGCGGCGCCGGGGGTGGGTGGCGACATAAAGCCGGGGGACTGATTCTGCACGCGAAAATCCACCAGCTCCGCCTGGATCAGGAAATCGGTGTTGGCGGCGGAGAGGTTGAAACCTTGAATGGCCAGGACGTTTTGGCCCGGGATGAGGGCGTTGCGATACTCGTTCAAGTCCACTGTTTCCACCACGGCGGCCGAATGGGCGGCGGTGGCCAGCGCATTCCAGGCGGGCACAACGGGAGCGTTTGTCCGATACACCTCGATGCCGTTGAGATAGACGATACACCCGTCATCATACCGCAAGCGCAGGGAGAGCGATTCCACAGCGGCGGGATCGGCCACCTGGAAGGGCAGGCGCACGTACGCCACGGAGCGTTGATTGAGCATCTGGAGGGAGACATCTGTGCGCAAATGCTCGTAATAACTCTCCAAGGTGTCGCTGTTCAAAGGCGGGGTCTCGGCCGGCAGGCCGCCGTTGGCGGTGTCACCCACCAGCCGGAAAACATTGGCATCGAAGGCAGCGTAGCTTCCCGGGGCGGCAAACAACTCCACCTCGGCGCCTCCTCCGCGTTCGTAAAACACCAGGCGCATGGGATATTTGCCGGCGGCAGGAAAGTTGAACGTGGTCAGGGTATCAGCGGGACCGCGTGGCGCAGGGTACGACATTTGGAAGGGGCCAATCTGCAAAATGAATCCGTCGTCGCTGTTGACCCCGAAAGTGTAGGGACCCGGCCCGGGGATGGTAATCAGGGCTGTAGCCTCGGTCACAAAGTCCTCGGTATCGGTGTTGATGACCAGCCCCGGAAAGGTGAGGTCATTGGTAAAATTGGCCGAGCCACCGGTGTTCAAAAAATTGACGACCGGGGTGATGGCCGTGTTGACCCACGCTTGCAACGTGGGATTGGTCATGACCTGAAAGGCGGCATCCAGGCTGCCCACTTGAAAACTGCCGGCGGCTTTGTAATTGCGCACGGCGAAACCGGGGACGACGTATTGAAAACCCACACCATTGGCGCCGCTTTGCCAGGAGCTGTCATCAAAACCGGGATGCATCCAGTTGGGAGGCGGTTCGGCATTGGGCACCAACACTTTGGCGGCGGCGGTGGCGCTCAACAGATTGACCGTCTGGCCCACGCCGTAGGATATGTCCGCATTCTGGCGCGGAAACCGTGGGGCGAATTGCGAGACCACCTGCCCCGAAGGGTTCACCAAGGCCAGGTACTCGCCGTCCCCGGCCAGGTTAAAGTTGGCGTGCAGTGGGGCGCCTGGCACGGCCCGGTTTTTACTGGAGGCAAACACGATCAGGAAACTGCGCGGCGCCAGATTGGTGGCCGGGAAAATCCAGCGTCGCAGGTTGTTGGCCTGATCGGTCAGACTCCAGCCAGCCAGATTCACGGGCACGTCCGCCGGGTTGTAGATTTCAATCCAGTCCGGGCGGTCATTGTCTTCATCCGTCAGGGTGTTGTTGTTGATGGCCATAAACTCCGTGATGAGGGGCGGAGGAGTTTGGGCCTGACTTTGAACGATGAGAAAAGCGGCCAATGTCAACCACTTGGCCACGCCAAAGCAGCAACGCGCCACGGATTGCATAGTGTTATTGGGTTTTTTGATGTTACCTAATTGTTAACATCGGGTGATTGAACAAGCCAGCAAAAAAACCTAAGAATGATATTTTTTTCCCCCTTGGATTACCAGGCTGATTCGCGCCGCCCGAGCGGGCACGTGTGAGATAATTTTCCATGCCCGCCCGGACCGTTTCGCTGATACCAGCGGGGTTGCTTTGCGATTGACTAGATTTCTAATTTGGGGGAAATTCCACGCAGCCTGGCCGGGGGGCCGGGCGTGCAGCTCAAAAACGTCCCTTAACTACCAAAGCCCGGAGAAGTTCTATGAGCAACGGCGAGACAACCCAACCTCAATCGGCATCCGCAAGCGCACCGACTGGCGGGAAAAAATGGCTGGTGGCCCTGTTGCTGTCCATCTTTCTGGGTGGGCTGGGAGTGGACCGCTTCTATCTGGGCTATACGGGCCTGGGCATTCTGAAACTGGTCACCTGTGGTGGCTTTTTTATCTGGTACATTTATGACATTGTCATGATTGCCACCGGCAAATTGAAGGACGCCCAGGGCCAGGCTCTGGTGAAGGACTAAATACTCCCCCTTTGCCCGGGCGGCCGGCTTAGAGCCGGCGGTGGATCATTTCCAGAGTCATGAGGGCGTAGGCCGTGACCAGGATGGGGTCCCGCTCCATCCAACGGTTGCTTTCATTGACCCACGAGCCGTTGCGCTGTTGCAAGTTGAGCAGGCGCATGGCCAGCGTTCTGGCCCACGGGACGATGCGACCATCTTTCAAGGTGAGGGCGTCCACTTCAGCCACGGTGAGGGCCTTGGCCATGGTGTGGTAATAGAAGTACAGGCCCTCGGGCCCCATGCCGGGGTTTTCCTCCAGGGTATAATTTTCCTGCAACCATTGAAAGACCGCCTTCACGCGCGGATCCTCTTTTTTGAGTTGCGCGTAAAGGTAGCTGAGCATGCCGGCGTAACTGATGCTGCCATACGAGCGCAGTGAAACCTTGCCTGTCTGAGAGTTGGTCACCCCGCCGGCCATGCTGTGCCCGGGGTAATAGACAAAGCCGCCCAGGTCCCGCGGGTCCTCGGAGACCCAGGGTTGACGGTTGACGGTGGGCAGGTTTTGGCAGTTTTGGAGAAACGCAATGGCGGCTGCGTAATTTAAGTCCGGCTCTTTTCCCGCGTTATCGCGCACCAGATGGCGGCTGTAATAGAGGGCTTCCAGAGCATATAACGTGTTGCCCATGTCGCTGTGCTGGTAGCGGCTGCCGTAACCGATGCCCCCATCAAAGGGAGTGTCTATTTTGCCCGGCTCCCCTAAATCATTTTGTTGGCCAGTCAGAAAGCGGCGGGCCTTGAGGATGACCGGCTCATATTCCGGCCGGTTGGCAGCCAGCAGCGCCAGCATGCCCAAGGCGGTGTTGTAAGTGGCATAGTTGGTATGGTAAATGCCGCCGTCCGCCTTGGCTTGGGCCACCAGAAAGCGGTAGCCGCGCTGCAGAAACTCCGGCTCGGGCGCAGCATATTTGCCGGCCGGATCCCCTTTGAAGCACAACAGGCTCATGGCGGTGAGCGCCGGCAGCTCCGGCGTGCCCCAATGTCCGTTGGTCTGTTGTTCGGCTCGCAGCCAAGCCAGGCCGCGGTCTATGGCCATCTGCACTTCCTGTTTGAAGGACTCGTCAGCGGCGCCCAGAGGCACCGCCGGGCAGAGCAGCAGCCCGAGCGCACAGCCCAGGCTCCCCAACATACGCGAGAGTTTCTTGGACTTCATTTGATAAAGCCTAACATACACCCCGGCCAGGGTGCAAATTTGCGGGCGCCGGCACTGCCGCACGGCCGGGATTATTTGTTGCTGTTATCGGCGGCTTCCAATTTTAGAGTGACACTCACCGGTGTGCCCAGGGGCGGGCAGGTGTTGGTGTTGACCAGCCAGTTGTCATCGCGCTCGCGGCGTGGGCGCGGGTTGTTGATTAGCGCGTCAATGTCCCCGATGATGGCCACGAAGGAGCGGTCCCGCTGCGCCAGAAAAAGGCCATCAAAGACGCGCGAGCCGCTGTAGGTCCACGGGCCGCGCGACATCGCCCGCTGGTTGGCCACATCCCAGACCAGTTCTTCGGCGCGGCGCTCCTGTTTTTCTCCCTTTTCCTCCCAGGTGACGGTCAGGGTGACCGGGTCGCCGGGCACCGGTTTGCGGTAATCCTCGTGGAGCGCCTGCGGCGGTGCGCCTTTGGCGCCAAGCAGCAGCATGGCTACATGCACATGGTAAGGTTCCACTTCCGTGCGCAGCAGGCTTTCATGCACCTTGCCCTGCACGCCCACGCAGAAATATTCCACCAGCCCCTGCGTCATGTTGACCACTGCGGGAAAAGTGACGGTGCGGTTGGTTTTATGCAAAATGACCTGCCCCAACTGAAACCGGTGGTCATCAAGCCTCTGAAAAACCACGTTGGTCACGGAGGGGTCCACCGGCACAGGGTTGGCCAGCGGCTTGGGGCCGGTCTGGGCCTGGACCGCACAGGCCCAGAGTGCAACGACTCCCCACAGACCGGCCGGCAGGAGACGGTTTTTCATTTGACCAGTTGTTTTTGCACGGCGTAGCGCACCAGATCCGCGGTGGTGCGCAGGTTTAATTTTTCCAGCAGGCGCTGGCGGTACGTGCTGATGGTCTTCACACTCAGCGAAAGATTGCGGCTGATTTCTGTGAGCGTGTGCCCCTGGCCCAACTGGCGCAGCACCTGGAATTCGCGCTCGCTGAGTTTGTCCAGAGGGGAGGTTTCCTCCGGCGTGATGGCGTGAAAGGCCAGTTTTTCGCGCATGCCGCCGCTGATGTAGCGTTGGCCGTGAAAGGCGGCCTGCAACGCCTGTTTCAATTCTTCCGGCGAGCTGCCCTTTTCCACGAAACCGCATGCGCCGCCTTTGAGGCCGTGCAGGGCGATTTCCTCCTGCACCAGGCCCGTGACAAACAACACGGGGGTTTTGGGGCAGGCGCGGCGCAAATCCGGCAGAATGTCCAGGCCGCTGCGATCCGGCAGATCAATATCCAGAATGATGAGGTGGTATTCCCGCCCGTGGGCCAGGTTCAGCGCCGCCTGGGCGTGGTCGGCTTCGTCAATTTCCACGGGGCCAAAATAATGCCGCACAAAATGCACCATCCCCATGCGGGTCAGCACGTGGTCATCAACGATCAATACCCGGCGCATGCGTTTTGGAGGCAATTTATCATGGAGCGGCCCCAGGCTCAACTCAGGCGGAGGCGATCGCCAAGGCTTGGCGCAACGCCTGGATGAAGGCCGGACTGGTGCCGCAGCAACCGCCGATGAAGGAGGCGCCGGCTTTCACCAATTCCGGCGCCACGGCGGCAAATTCCTCCGGAGTGGTGTGATAGACGGTGCGTCCCCCTTCCATCTGGGGCAGGCCGGCATTGGCTTTCATCCACAACGGGCGGTCGGTTGCTGCGCGCATCCGTTGGCAAATGGTTACGAAACCTGCAATGCCCTGGCCGCAATTGGCGCCCACCACATCGGCGCCGGCTTCCGCCAGGGTCTGGGCGGCTTGCTCGGGCGTCACGCCCATCAGGGTGCGATCTTTGTTTTTGCCGGAATCAAACACCATGCACGCCACCACCGGCAGGCCGGTGGCCTTGGCGGCTTGCACTGCCAGGGTGGCTTCAGTCAAATCCGCCATCGTTTCCACCACCAGTCCATCTGCTCCCGCCGCGGCCAGGGCTTGGGCCTGCCCGGCGAATGCCGCGGCCAGTTCCTCCTCCGTTACGTCCCCGTTCATGAGGAGTTTGCCGGTGGGGCCGATGGACGCAAACACCCTGGACCGGGAGCCGGCGGCCTGTCGGGAAAGCTCAACCCCTTTGCGATTGATGGCTTCCATTTGATCTGCCAGGCCGTTTTCCGCCAAACGCAGACGGTTGGCCCCAAAAGTGTTGGTGAGGATGACCTGGCTGCCGGCGGCTACATACGCTTCGGCCACTTCCCGCACCGCCTCGGGATGGGTGAGATTCCAGGCATCCGGAAAATCGCCCACCGCCAGCCCGCGCGCCTGCAACTGCGTGCCCCACGCGCCGTCAGTCAAAACGAAGCCCTGCGTCAGGAGGCTGGCCAGAGTGGGATGCATGCCAGGCAGTGAGCTCCGCGGGCAGGTTTAACAGCCAATCACCTGTTTAGCCAGCGCCACTGCGCCCACGGCGTTGTCGCTGTAACCATCGGCGCCGATTTCCTCGGCGTACTTCTGCGTAATGGGCGCTCCGCCCACCAGAAACTTCACCTTGTCCCGCAGCCCGGCCTGTTTGAAGGCGTCAATGGTGGCCTGCATGGCGGTCATGGTGGTGGTCAGCAGGGCCGACATGGCCACGATTTGCGCATTCTTGGCCTTGACGGCCTCAATGAACTTTTCCGGGGCGACATTGACGCCCAGATCCACCACCTCAAAACCGCCGCCCTCCAACATCGCCGCCACCAAGTTCTTGCCGATGTCGTGCAGGTCGCCTTTCACGGTGCCAATCACGACCCGGCCCAGCTTGGGACCGCTGCTGGAGAGCAGTTTCATGCATTCTTTCATGGCGCGATTGGCCAGCAACAGCTCGGGCACAAAGTACTCATTGCACTCAAAACGCCGGCCCACCTCGCTCATCGCCGGGATGATGCATTCCTTGACCAGCGCCTCCTGGTTGACATTGGCGGCAATTAATTTTTCCGTCAGCGCTTTGGCCTCTTTGGCGTTGCCACTGACAATGGCCTCAAACAATGGCTGGAATTCTTGCATGAACTTATCTAATCCAAACGCTTCCCGCTTGTCCATCCTTCTTTTGGCAGGCGGTCGGCCTTTTGCATGAATCTTTTGGCGCCGTTGGGCGTCTAACCCCGTGGCAAAACCTTCCGCAACATAGCGGGCCGGCGATTGTGGGGTGCCGGCAGATTGATGAAATAGCAAGGTTAGAGCAGGACAAACTGATTTTGAAGTATGGCGCAACCACGACCGAAGCAGCGCGGCACTTCGATTAAGGCATGGATTATTTTGGGCGTGCTTTTATTGATGGGAGGCGGAGCGGCATGGTGGATTCATGACGTCCTCAACGGCCCCCCGCGCCCCTGGTATGCCCGTTACCAGATTCAGCGCTACCTCAAACAACAAACCGGCCAGTCCAAGTTTGAGACCAAGTTCAATTTGAATCTGGCCCAGGAAGTGGCCAAGCTCGAAGCCCGCCTTGCCGAGATGGACAGCAAACTCGCCAATTACGAAACCAACGCCACCCGCCTGCGCAATGAGATCCAGCAGCTCAACCGCGCTTTGACCGCCCTGGCAGAAATTACCCGCCGCAAAAATATTCTGACCAACCGCCTGAACGACCTCGAAGCTGCGCTCCAGCGGGTGCCTCCGGCCCTCACCAACCTGCCTCCGGCCACGTTGACCAACCTGCAGGCCATGCAAACCGAGCTGGCCGCCCTGGCCGCCGTGGTGGACCCCGTGGTGAAACCGCTGCAATCCCTGCGCGATGAAATCACCGCCCTGGAAAAACAAGTGGACGATAAAACCCGCGCCCAGGCCCCCCTGCGGCGCGAGCTGGCCCAGTTGCAGCAGCAAATCAAGGACGGCCGGCGCATCCAGGGCACGAACGAGATCGTTCTGACCCCGGAGGAACTCACTGCCGCCACCAACCGCATTCAGGAACTCCAAACCAGCCTGGAGGCCCTCAACGCCGAAATCAAACCCCTGCAGGAGCAGTTGGCCCAAAAGCAGGCCGACTATGACAAACAGACCGCCCCTGTGGCCGGCGCCTACCGCACTTTGCGCTGGTTGCAACAACGCATCAACTCCGTGGGCCTGCTCGAAACCAACGTCCAACGCCTGAGACTGGACCTTACCACCGCCGAACAAGACCTGGCCGGCCGCCTGGCCCCCCTGAACCTGCCTCCCGATGCCGAGACCCTCCGCAAGGCTATCGCCGACCGCCAAAACACCCTGGCTGAACTGGACAAAAAGAACCAGCAACAGCTCGCCGACCGCGCCGCGTTGCGCAAGGATCTGAATGCCCAGAAAAACCTGCTGGCTGCCCAGCAGAACGACTTGAGCGCCCAATTCCGCCAGCGGCTCAACGTGGCCAAAACCTACCGTGAAATGTACGTCGTTATGGGGGAAATGCTCAGCGTGGTGGAAGACCTGCTCCGCCGTTCGGACACCAACCAACAATGCCTCGGCCTGCAAATGGCCGTGCAGGCTGGCACCCTCTGCAGCACCCCCAACCTCGTGGAAAATTACTGGCTCGCGGCCCGCATCGGCGAAGCCTACGTTCTCCCCTACCGGCACCTGGCTAATGAACCCAATCGCAAGCCGCCCTTCACGCCGGATGCGCTGGTTCAGGGGTGCATCACCGCCTACCGCAACGCCAACGAACCCGAACGCATCATCCCTCTTCTGCGGGAAAATTTGGACCAGGCCCGCAACGACAAAGAAGCCAACCAGGCCCGCCTCGTCCTCGCCCAGGAATTTGAACAGAACTCCCGCTACAAAGAGGCCCTCAAAATGTATCAGGCCGTCACCGACAAAAACCGGTGGGTCTCCAACAAAATTGCCGCTATGGAGCGGCGCCTTAAATAGCGATCCGCAAGCCGCCTGCAGGGCAGTGTCTCTCGGGCTGGCGCGTGACCCCCCCGCCGGCCGGAAGCCCCCCGCCCGCGTGAAAGGCAACCCTCCTCGACCTATTGCCCCCGCAATGGCATTTTGCTGCACAAAAAGGCTTGCCAGCCCTCACGCGAAAAACTAATTTGACCACGGTTGCCGGGGCAGCCCACCAACATATCCCCGGCCCAGCCGACGCGCGCTTAGCTTAGTGGAAGAGCGCTTCCTTCACACGGAAGAGGTCGGAGGTTCAAGTCCTCCAGCGCGCACCATGTTTTCCTGAGAAAAACACCAAAACCGCTTCAGCGGACACAAGTTGGACACAGATAAAAGGCGGTTCCCGGGCGGGTGAGGCCAAAGTGAAGTTTCCGCAAACCATAACCAAAGGACGCGGCAGCAATACGCAAAAAGTGGTCATTTACGGGCGCACCCCTGCCAAACAGCGCTACCGGATTGCTTATTACCGGGGCGGCGAGCGCATCATGGAGTCCTTTAGCACCTATGGCGAGGCGCTTGATCGCGCCCGGGAGGTTTGCGAGCAACTGGCACGCCACGGACGCGCTCCGGCCCTTTCCCCCAAGGAAACCGAGGATGCCCGCGCTGCCCTGGAATTGCTGGGGGACTACTGCCGACAAACCGGCAAGCCGTTGTCTTTGACCGCCGCCGTGCGGCTTTTCACAGATGCCGCCCGCCGCTTGGGCAGTTTGGCCCTGGTGGAAGTGGTGGACAAATACCGGGAAGCCACTGCCAGCGTGCACCCTGTGGGCTTGGATAAGGCAGTGGAGGAATACTTGCGCCTTATTGAGTCGCGCACCCTTCCAGCCCGGCCCGGTGATCGCCCGCAACTGTCCCCCGATTATTTCCGGCACGTGCAGAAGCACCTGCGGTTGCTGGCCGAGACCTTGCCCGGCCACCAGACCACCGATTTAAGCCAGGCCAACCTGGATGCGTTTTTTTCCCGGCTGGCGAGCTATTCGCCCAAGTCTCGCAATCACTATCGCGCCGATCTGGGGAAGTTTCTGCGGTGGTGCATCAGCAAGGACTATCTGCCGCGGCAAACGCGCTTATTGGAAAGCCCCATCTTGCAAATGGAGCGTGCAGGCGTGGAGGACATCGAGATTTACACCCCGCAGGAATACCAGACCCTGCTGGCCGCCGCCCCGCAAATACTGCGGCCGGTGCTGGCTTTGCTGGGCCTGGCCGGTCTGCGCGACGCGGAATTGCGGCGCTTGCGCTGGGAGGATGTCTTTGGTCGGCCCGGTTATGTGGAAATCGGCGCTCGCATAGCCAAGACGCGCCAGCGGCGTCTGGTGCCGATTTGCCCAGCGCTGGCGGCATGGCTGGCCCCCTGCGCCCACCTTGCGGGCCCCGTCTGGCCGAATTCAGAGAATTTGTTGCACAAAACCATGCGGGAAGTCCATGCCGCGGCCAAAGTGTCACGCAAGCGTAATGGTTTTCGGCACAGCTTTATTTCCTATCGCCTGGCGCTGTTGGGCGACACGGCCAAGGTGGCCCTGGAGGCGGGCAACAGCCCACAAATCATTTTTCAACATTACCGGGAACTGGTCACCCGCGAGGCCGCCGTTTGCTGGTTCAATATCAAACCCGACGCGGCGGAAAATGTGGTGCTGCTGCCCGGAAAGGTAGGTGGCTTATGATGAACCTAAAAAAAGCTGTAGCCATTGCTGGCATTGGTTTTAATGTGTCGGGGAAGCAAGGAGCTATAAAGGCGCTGCAACACATCAAGGAGCAAATAGTGCAGGCCAGAAGGGAGGGTGACGATGCCCGGGCCGCCGAGCTTAGTGAGGTCAAAGAATTTTTCAAGCGCCGCCGCCGTTCTAACTTCTGCCAGCAATGCAACGCCATCATAAGCCGTAATGCGACTCATTGCCGGATGTGTTCGAGAAATAGGCGTCCGACTCTGCCAGGCCCAAAGGGCGACACTAACGCCATGCCTTACTTTCGCATGGATGGGAGACTTCCTTTTGATTGCTCTGGCGGCTGGAAGGCTTTGTACGGGTTTTATAGTAAAGCCGTGCAAAAGGTGTGGCGCAAATACGCCCTTTTAATCAGCCCAGACCGCCAAAATTACATCTTTAGCGTGGCGGTTGATTTGGCCAAGAAACCGCCTGAAAATAGTCCAGAAACAGACCAGTTTGTAAGGGTGCCTATTGATGAAAACGAGCGATTAGCTTGTCTTGAATTGGCCAAGGCAATCCTACAATTTCGCTTGTCCAACAGCATTGAAGCCTGGCTTATTGAGGATTACGCAACACCAGCCATAAACGGTCGCTTCCCAACATGGACGAGCATGGCCCAGAAGGCACAGGCCGCACTTGGTCGCCCCATTACCCCGGAAGCCCTACGAAAGACTGCCGCAAGACTAAAATTGCTACCCAGTAAAGAGCAAATCAAAGAGTTTAAGCAAATGTTCGGAAAGGCTCATCTTAGCCCCTAATTTTATCAGCCCCTTTATCGGACGGTCATCTACAGCATAAATATCCACTAAGAAAGTCGTCATTGGCATATCAGGATGATTAAGGTGTGACAGAAACCCGGCCTTTTTGTCACACCAAACTTGGCATCAAATTCGCATCTCTACGGCGGCTGTATGCAAAATAGCGTTGCTTACAGTACCAAGGCCGCAGAAGGTGCGGATAACGAGTTTTTGACTTACAATGAACTGCCGGGGCTGTTGCGCTGTTCCAAGCGCACCGTGGCCGACTTGGTAGCTCGCGGTGAAATCCCCTATGTCAAGTTGTCCAGGCGACGAGTTATTTTTCACCGGAAAACTATCATGCAGTGGCTGTTGTCCCGGCAGTATGGCGTGCGGAAGGAGCCCATCGTATGACCCCCCTGGAAAGCGCGAGGCCGCCTGCCGGGGGTCAGCAAGGCGGCCATACTATTAACCACCGGCAACTTAGCCCAACGGCGGGGCCGGTGCAAGGGAAAAATGGCCAGCACGGCGGCCGTAATGGCGCGGCCCAGACAGAGACGTTGCCCCCCCAAGACCCGGAGGCTGAGCAAACCGTCCTGGGCATTTTACTGGTGCATTGCGACAAGGCCGACGTGACGAACAAGATTTTTGCGGTGTCCCCCGATTGCTTCTTTGATTTGCGCAATCAGGAAATCTTCCTGGTGGCCCGCGATCTGCACCAGCAGGGCATCACGCCGGACATCGAGGTGCTAACCGAGGCGCTGTCGAAAGCCAACAAATCCCATTTGGTGCAGTACGCCGGTTATCTGTCCGACAAGGGCTGGTCGGATGTCAACCTGGACTATTACCTGGGACGGCTGCGCGAGGCGTACCTGAAACGGCAACTGCTCAAATGTTCGTCGGAAGTAATACAGGGGCTGTCTCAGCCGGGGGCTAATTCCAAGGAATTAATTGCCCTGACTAAGGATAAATTGGGCCGTTTAGAAATGACCTTGGCTGAGACAGGCGATCTGTTGTCTCCTGAAACCATCATTTCCACGCTGCCAGACCCCCAAGTTTGTTTGCTGGGTGATTTTTTACTAACCCGTGGCGGGCAAATGGTCATTGCTGGCCCGGCGGGCGTCGGTAAAAGTCGGTTGGCCTTGCAATTAGCTGTATGTTTGGCAACGGGGCGGCCTTTTCTAAACATTCAAACCCACAACGGCCCGTTGCGTATTCTGGTCGTTCAAGCCGAGAATGGACACCATCGGTTGCATCGTGATTTAACAGCATTGCGTCGGTGGGTGGAACCGGAGGACTGGCAGAAGGTTGACGCCAACGTCCGTTTTTTGCCCCAGCAAATCGTTCAGGACATGCAGCCTGGAAAGACTGAATCCCTGGTTAGTTTAGCGAGATATTGCGACCGGGCCCTAGCTGATCTCGTGATTATTGATCCGCTAAACTACTTCATTCTTGGTGATCCCAACAGTGACCAAGACATGTTTAATACCCTGCAATGGCTGCGCAGTACAATCCGGAGCGGCAACCCGGCGCGGGCCATAGTGTTAATTCACCATAGCTTGACAGGGCGAGCCGCCGCCATCAAGGCAACCGGATATGAGCGGGGAAGTTTTGCGCGTAACTCAAAAGTGTTGCTGGGTTGGACACGGGGGCAAATCAACATAGTGGCGTATGAAGAGAATACGAACGATGCGGTCGTGGTAAGCTGCGGCAAATGCTCAGACGGGCGGGAATTTCCAACGTTTGTTGCACGGCTTGACCCCGAAACCATGATTTACACGGTTGACCCCAACGCGGACTTGGGGGGTTGGCGTGAGAGAATTACGAAACCGGTAAAATACCAACAGGGTTTTTCCGTGGAGGTAGTACGCCAGTTGTGTGAACCTAGCATGCCGAAGGCAGCGCTAGTAAGAAAATTGATGACTGAGAAAGGCATCGGGAAATCAAAAGCATACGACCTAATAAATAAGGCCACGGGTACAACCATTGCTCATGACACCAGAACCAATACCTTTTCCCCCATCGTGTAATCTTTCCACGCGCTTTCCATGGAATTCCATGGAAATTCCGTGGAAATTTTTCCGTTTCCGCGCCCTTATAGGGCTGCGGAAAACGGAAGCGGAAAAATTTCCGTGGGCCGGAATCCAGCCCCCGTCGCTAATGTTAAAATGCCCTATAAACGATTATTCCTGTCGCCCGCTGAGGCAGCGGACAACCCCCAAAGTGCGCTACAACGCCATTTTAGAGCGATTAAACGCCATTGCAGCGGTTGGGCCAAATTTGTCCAAAGACCGCCCCGCAGCGGTACCCGTACCATTAGAACCGCTTAAGAGATTCCTTATGACATTTTAATAAACGTTAAAATGACACCTAATCCCCCTGACGGTTGCCTGTACGATGACCAGGGCCACCTGGTGCCGGTGGTGGCCTTTGAGTATCCGCAGGACGCGGCGGAGGCGGCGGAGGCGGAGGAGGCGCGGGCGCGGCAGGAAGTGGTGATCCGGTTGTTGCAATATCTGGTGGACGGGGCGGAGAAGAACCCCCGGCGGGTGGGGCAGCGGGTGTTGCTGCTGTGCTACATGCTGGGGGTGTTGCCCTACAAGAGCGCGGCGGCCCTGGCGCGGTCTTTGGGTTTGAGCCGCCAGCGGGTAAGTGTCCTGTTGACAAAAATCCAGCGCAAGACCTTGTAACTGTGCCGGTTGCGTGGCGGGGGGGTTGACAATGACCCTCTTGGTGGAAGGACGTATGAACTATTCTGAACAAGACCGGAAAGATGCCGAGGCGGTGGCCGCGGCGATGTACGAGGTGAACCGGCTGGGGTGGAAGCGGCTGTATGACGAGTTTCTGAAGGGGGCCGAGCTGGTGAGCAACGGCGAATTGAAGAAGCTGCGGGCGGCGCAGGCGCAGTATGACGCGCTGCAAGCCAAGAAGGAAGTGCCGTTCAGCAGCAGCAAAGCGCGGGATGAACTGGTGCGGCAGTTGAAGCAAAGCATTTTGGACGGCACGCCGCCGCCGTTTGTGTATGACGCGGAGACCTTGTCTGAGCAGCACCGGGTGCAACAGAGCGCGATTTATGAGATGCAGGCCGAGGTGACGCGCAGCGTATGGGATTTGATGCTGGCGGTGGTGGAGCGGGTGGAGGCACACCTGGCCAAGCTGCTGGAGAAAGAGCAGCAGGCCAACCCGCTGGAGGCGAGCCCCGTGCGGGTGGTGCTATTGCAAAAGATGCTGGAGTCGGTGCGCTACCAGCAGAAATGTCGGCCCGGGGTGGCCTACTCGCCCAGGCATTTTTTGCGCTACTACCTGACCATTTAACCCCAACCCAAGGAAACCTTATGGCGAATACCTTGTTACCTGTGGAACAAGTGGCCCAGGTGGCCGTGGCCCAGGCGCCCGGTCTGCTGGCCCCGTTGCGCGACTTTGCCACGTTAATCCCGCTGTTGGAAAGGCCGGGGTGCAGCCGGGAGGTGTCGGTGCCGGTGGTGGCGGCGGTGGCCGCGGTGCGGGAGAACCCGGTCAATTTCGAGGCGGGGGCCGACGCGGTGATTGACGCGGTGGGGATGCAGCCGGTGCATTTATCGGCGGGGGCGCACTTGTCGAACAATGACATCCAGGACGGCGCGGCGCTGGGCTGGCTGGCGGCCAGCACCTTGCGCGCCCTGGAGGCCGGGATTATGGGCCGGGTGGCGGCGGAATTGAAGCCGACCAACTTCAGCAACACGGCCTGGACAGGCACGGCGGAGAATTTCGGGCCGCAGGCGGTGGCGGCCTGTCGGCAGGCGGTGCCGACGGGGCGGCGGTGTCTGCTGCTGGCCACGGCGGCGTATTCGGCGCTGGCCGGGGAATTGAAGCCGCTGGGCAACCGGTGGACCCTGCCGGGCTTTGTGGCGGTGCACGAGATGGCCGGGCTGCCGTCGGGGGTGCTGGGGGCGGTGATAGATCCGGCGGCCCTGGTGGTGTGCGTGGGCCTGCCCCTGCCGTCGGTCGGGATCAGCGAGCGGATGATGGTGCGGCGGGTGCCTGTGGAAGGGCTGGGGCTGGAAATTCTATCGGTGGTTTGGGCGGCGGCCAACAACCGGGCGATATTTTTGTCGTATGACGTTTTGCTGGCGGTCAAACCGGCAAGCACGGCGCGGGCCGCCCTGATTTTGACGGCCTAGCCCCCGGTCTGGGCGTGGGCCAGGAG
>JAOAIT010000022.1 GCA_026414565.1 Verrucomicrobiia bacterium | reverse complement strand
TCGGAGATGTGTATAAGAGACAGCGCCTCGCCCCCACCACTTTTCTTTTGTCAAACCCCGCTCCCCTTCGTATCCTCCGCCGGTGTGACAGCTTTCAAACCACACCAACCTATGAACACTCACGTGTTGCAACGCTGCGCTTTGTTTATGACCACTCTCGGCGCCTCCCTGGGCCTCGCCGCCGCCGCACCCGCGGCCACCTTCGCTGACGACGTCAACTTCCTCAAACAATACACCGAAATCCTCGAACTCTCCGATCCCTCCGGCCAGGCCAAAGTCGCCCTCGCCCCCGCCTACCAGGGACGCATCATGACCAGCACCGCCCAGGGCGATGCCGGCCTCAGCTACGGCTGGATCAATCGCGAACTGATCGCCTCCCGCAAACTCCAGCCCCATATCAATGTCTTCGGCGGCGAAGACCGCTTCTGGATGGGCCCCGAAGGCGGCCAGTTTTCCATCTTCTTCGCCAAAGGCGTCCCCTTCGACTTCGATCACTGGTTCACCCCCCCATGCCTCGACACCGAACCCTTCTTCCTCCTCAAAAAAACCCCCACCGCCGCCACCTTCGGCCGCGAGTTCACCCTCACCAACTACTCCGGCACCCTCTTCCACGTCAAAGCCGAACGCACCATCCGCCTCCTCTCCCCCGCCGCCGCCTGGCGCATAATCGGCCTCCCCTCCCTCCCCTCGCTCAAAATGGTCGCCTTCGAATCCGACAACAAAATCACCAACACCGGCAAACAGCCCTGGACCAAAGCCTCCGGCCTCCTCTCCATCTGGATCCTCGGCATGTTCAACCCCTCCCCACAAACCACCATCGTCGTCCCCATCGTCCCCGGCGACGACGCCCTCCTCGGCAAAAAAGTCACCGCCGATTACTTCGGCCAGGTGCCCCCGGAACGCCTCGTCGTCAAAGACCGCGTCATCTTCTTCAAAGGCGACGGCCAGTACCGCAGCAAAATCGGCATCGGCCCCAAACGCAGCCGCGGCCTCCTCGGCAGCTACGACGCCGCCAACAAAGTCCTCACCCTCGCCTGCTACACCCAGCCCAAAGGCGTCACCGACTACGTCAACTCCCTCTGGAAACTCCAGGATGACCCCTTCAACGGCGACGTCGCCAACAGCTACAACGACGGCCCCGTCAACGGCGGCAAACCCCTCGGCCCCTTCTACGAACTCGAATCCTCCTCCCCTGCCGCCGCCCTTAAACCCAACGCCAGCCTCCGTCACGTCCACACCACCCTCCACCTCAGCGGACCCGAGCACGACCTCGACCTCGTCGCCCGCGCCACCCTCGGCGTCACCCTCCAGGAAATCACCTCCGCCCTGCCCAAATAAACCAACCCGCCCCCGCCGAACTGCCCGGCCCCCCACCCTCGCCCCATGAAAAAAAGACGCTTCCTGCGCCTGGCCCTCCTCGCTCTCGCCGGCCTGGCCGCCCTCCTCCCCCTCGCCACTCCGGCGCTCTTCGCCGCCACCAATGACCCCGCCCGCTGGGAAAACGAAATCGCCGCCTTCGAAGCCGCCGATCGCACCAACCCCCCTCCCCCCCAACCCATCCTCTTCCTCGGCAGCTCCAGCATCCGCCTCTGGAAATCCCTGCCCCAAGACTTCCCCCGCCACCACGTCCTCAACCGCGGCTTCGGCGGCTCACAAATCGCCGACTCCCTCCACTTCGCCGACCGCATCGTCTTCCCCTACCAACCCCGCAAAATCATCATGTACGCCGGCGGCAACGACATCAACGCCGGCAAATCCCCCCAACAGGTGGCCGCCGATTTCATGGCCTTCGTCCACCGCGTCCACCAGCGCCTCCCCCAAACCACCATCGCCTACATCTCCATCGCCCCCAACCCCGCCCGCTGGGCCCAAATCGAACGCGTCCGCGAAGCCAACCGCCTCATCAAAGAATTCACCCGCTCCGACCCCCGCCTCGAATTCATTGATGTCTTCCCCCACATGCTCGGCCCCGACGGCCTCCCCCTCCCCGACATCTTCGTGGACGACCGCCTCCACATGAATGACCGCGGCTACGCCCTCTGGAAAAAAATCGTCGCCCCCTTCCTCGGCCCCCCAGACCGCCCCCAATAACCCCGCCGCCCCCCATCCCCCTCCCCCGGCGGCGCCCCCTACGGCGCCGGCTCGGCCGTCCCCCGGCTCGTCTTCACGTGGATTACCCCCTGCTCGTCAAACCACAACGGATCAATCGCCAGAAACCGATCCCACCCCATGTTCGTGCTCGCCTTCTGATGATACACCATCCATAACCGCCCATCCGGCCCCCCAATCACACAATGATGCCCCGGCCCCAGCACGTTGCCCCCCCGCTTCGCTATCGGATTGCCCCCATATTTCACAAACGGCCCCATCGGCGCCCTGGCCGTCGCATACCCAATCGCATAATGCGGTGAATCCGCCCCGCTCCCCGAGTACATCAAATAATAAATCCCCTGCCGCTTCAACACAAACGGCCCCTCCGTCACCTCCCCGCTCGCCTTCTCCCAATCCGCCGTCGGCCGAATCACCTCCACCGCCTCCCCCTCCCGCGTCAACGCATCCTTCATCCGCGTCACCATGATCTTAAATCCCCCCGCCAGATTCACATAGTACAAATACAGCCGCCCGTCCTCATCCTGAAACAAATGCGCGTCAATCGCATTCGTCGCCAGCAGCCCCTTGTCCACAAACGGCCCCAACGGACCCTCCGCCACCGCCACCCCAATGTACTTCGTCCCCCGCCCCACCGTGTAATACAGGTAAAACTTCCCCTCCCCCTTCGCATCATGCCACACATCCGGCGCCCATACCCCCCCGCGCACATCCTCATACACCTTCCGCGGATGCAGCTCCCAGTCCACCAAATTCGTCGAAATATAAACCTCGTACCCCCGCGAGTCCGTCGTCGGATAAAGATAATACTTCCCCCCATGCCGGATCACGTGCGGATCCGCCGGCCCCATCCGATCAATAATCGGATTCCGATACGTGCGCCCCCCTGCCTCCGCCCCGCTCACCCCCCATAAACCCACCCCCAGCAACAAACCACCCCACGCCAGCCACGCCTTCATTCTTTGCTTCATACCCCCAGCTTGCCCCATCCCCACTCCCCTGGCAAGCCCCGTCCCATCCCCCCCACCTCCCATCCCTTGCAACCTTCACCCCATTCCCAACGGCTCCGTACTCGCAAGAACAACATGGGGCCCTGGTTGTCTCCATTGCCTTTCGGCTTTCACCCCATTCCCAACCCGGCCAGCCTGCCGCACCGCCTGATTTTACTACCCTTGTCTCCATTGCCTTTCGGCTTTCACCCCATTCCCAACCTGTTGGTCTGCATTCCAATATAACGGTAATCCAATGTCTCCATTGCCTTTCGGCTTTCACCCCATTCCCAACAGGAAATCCTCGGTGTTTATATGTTGCAGTACCCGTGCGCCCGTCTCCATTGCCTTTCGGCTTTCACCCCATTCCCAACTGTACCTTGCATCACTAATTGCTGCAAGGCCGGAACTAGGTCTCCATTGCCTTTCGGCTTTCACCCCATTCCCAACAGGGAATGCCGGGCGGCGGGAAATGCTGCGCTGGTTGCGTCTCCATTGCCTTTCGGCTTTCACCCCATTCCCAACGGGCGCGGGGGCGCGGTCGCCCCGCCGGGGGCCGGGGGTCTCCATTGCCTTTCGGCTTTCACCCCATTCCCAACAAGGAAACAACTATGGCGCACAACATCATGCAGTACGATAGTCTCCATTGCCTTTCGGCTTTCACCCCATTCCCAACGCCTACCTTCGTGCCATTTGGCGCGGGAAGATGTCCGACGTCTCCATTGCCTTTCGGCTTTCACCCCATTCCCAACGGTTTCGTGTACGATGATGGCGGGCGCGGCAGCGAAAAGTCTCCATTGCCTTTCGGCTTTCACCCCATTCCCAACGCACGCGCCACAATGAAAAAATGTGGCGTTTGTGGCGTGTCTCCATTGCCTTTCGGCTTTCACCCCATTCCCAACCCACGAAAAACGCCCGTAAAGCTTTGGAATTTTCCCAGGTCTCCATTGCCTTTCGGCTTTCACCCCATTCCCAACATGGCAAAACCTACGACAACTGCGAAACCTACGGCAAGCAGTCTCCATTGCCTTTCGGCTTTCACCCCATTCCCAACTCCTTTTGCGAGCACTATAACACGCACCAGCGCGACGTAGTCTCCATTGCCTTTCGGCTTTCACCCCATTCCCAACCGTTATGGGGACGCTGAAAGTCGACCTGCGGTCCCTGTCTCCATTGCCTTTCGGCTTTCACCCCATTCCCAACACCCCAACCGCCTCTGAAACCAGAGGAAGAGCTTCGTCTCCATTGCCTTTCGGCTTTCACCCCATTCCCAACACAAGCCAGCTAGAAAGGCAAAGTAGTTTATCCGCCCGTCTCCATTGCCTTTCGGCTTTCACCCCATTCCCAACCCCACCTTTCTAACCCATTCTGCCGCAACAGCGCAAGTCTTTTCCAGGTCACGAGGCCATTTTTGTGTTGGCATATTGCCTGCTTCTTTATCATTAAAGATTTTCTCAATCATGCGTATCTCGTTCATCATCAGCCGTTTATGACTCAGGTCACGAGCCCCCCATTTTTGCCGGTTTTTATCTCCTGACCTGAAAAAAAATTTTGCCTCACCCACCAAAAAAATACAGGGGCACAGACGGCTGTGCCCCTGTTCAACCTCCCTTCTCCCGGACGCTGCCACGCTAAAATGACTCCTGCGCGTCACCGGCATTCGGCCCCCACAGGCACGCCATCGTCTCCGGCCCTTCCCCCATCGGCATCACCAGCGGCTCCAGCCGCCCATCCTCATACTCCACAATGCACGTCGTCAAACACAACGCACAGCCGGGCACCGGCCACGTCCATCCCAGCGCCGGCTCCTCCCCCCCGCCCACCGTCGCCAGCTCCTCCCACAAATGCTCCCACACCGGCGCAAACACCTCGCTGTGGAACAAATCCACCATCTCCGGCAACATCAGCCCCTCCCCGGCGTCCAGCCCGCTTTCCATCAGTTGGGCATGCGGCGGCAGGGCAAACGTCGGCGCCGTGCGAAAGTCCGTCTCCGCCAGCAACCCCAACAACCGCCGCTTCTCCTCCCGCGTGCCCCCCAGCGTGTAAACGCGCCCCGACACCAGAAACACCAGCCCCGTCTGCGCGTCCAGGTAGTACCACAAGTTCACACACAGCTCACTGTTCGTTTTCATCCTCAGGCCCTCCTGCTCTCGCGGTTCTCCCTCACAAGCTCCGATGCCGCCACCGCCCATCCTCCGGCAGCCCGTCCGCCGTGGGATTCAGCGCCGTCAGGTGGATCACCCTCCCCGCGTGCACTAGCGCCGCCCCCGGCAGGCTCGGATCAGGTATCCGCAACGATTCCCCCAACCCGGCCATCGCCGGAAACCGTTTCGTCGGACTCCCCGCCACCCGCTCCAAAAACTCCTTCGCCAGCCCGCTCGCCGCCTCCACCGCCACCGGCTCCCCCCGCCGCTCAAACAAAAATTCAATCGCGTAGCTCTTGATCAGCTTCGCGTGCACCGTCGCATACACCTCCGGCCGCGACACCGCGTCGCAACCCGCCACCTGCCCCTTGAACAACACCACAAAACCCACCTGCTGCGGCTCACAGCGAAACGTCTCCTCAAAATGCTTCAAATCATGCTCGTATCGCTCATAAGCCTCGCTCATCGCCGACGTCGGCGAGTGCACCCGCATCTTGAAACACAAAAAGTGATGCACCTCGTCCCACACCTCCCCCTGATCCGACGCATACTTCTTGTGTTTCTCCAGATTCCCGGTGACCGACCGCAACTTCTTGGCCCGCGCCTTCTGCGCCATCACAATGTCCTCGTTGTAAAACGCCGCGCTCTTGGGGTGCCACCGCCCCGCCTCCACACAGCTCACCGGAATCCTCACCCGGCTGTGCTCCTTCAACAGCAGCGACGTGTTCAACACCCGGTTCTGCTTGGCCCCGCTCAACTGCTCCCCGTCCAGCAGCAACACCGGCTGATCCGCCAGGTTCTCCGCCTCCAGCTCCGGCACCGACCCCTGCTCCGAAATTTCCCTCACCCGCAGCTTCCCCGCCCCCATCGCCTGATTCAGCGACAGGTATTCCAACCCGCCCCCGTCCCCGTCCAACAACGGAATCACCGTCATCAACCCCAACTGCTGGGGCGTGCCCAGTCGCAAATGTTGAATGAATTCGGCCAGCTCCCGGCCTTCCGCCGCATTTGATGTGTTCTCAGTATTCATAACGTCGCTCACCCTAATCCGGCACCTATGACATCTACTGTCACCGGTCCCACTTTTTTGCATTTTGCCTGAAAAAATTTTTTTGTCCCTCTGCCGGACGTCCGCGGAGGTCCGCCCCGCCCCCCTTGGCGAAAACCCGCTTCCGCGTTACCTTGCTCTGGCCCATGCGCCGGCCTCCGCCATCCCTGCCGTCCTACCTGGCCCTGGCCCGCAGCGGTGAGCTCCACCGCCGCGCCGCCACCGCCTGCGCCGCCCTCGCCGCCTGCCGCCTCTGCCCCCGCCAGTGCGGCGTCAACCGCCTCCACAATGAACGCGGACGCTGCGGCCTCGGCCGCCTCGCCGTCGTCGCCTCCGCCTTCCCCCACCTCGGCGAGGAGGATTGCCTCCGCGGCTGGCGCGGCTCCGGCACCCTCTTCTTCACCGGCTGCAACCTCCATTGTGTCTTCTGCCAGAATTACGACATCAGCCACCACCCCCTCGGCGGCGCCCCCCTCAACCCCAGCCAGCTCGCCAACCTCATGCTCGAACTTCAGGCCGCCGGCTGCCACAACCTCAACTGGGTCACCCCCTCCCACCTCGCCCCCCAGCTCCTCGAAGCCCTCGCCCTGGCCGCCGAACGCGGCCTCTCCCTCCCCATCGTCTATAATTCCAGCGGCTACGACGCCGTGGAAACACTCCGCTGGTTCGAGGGCGTGGTGGACATCTACCTCCCCGATTTCAAGTTCTGGGACCCCGCCGTCGCCGACCGCCTGGCCCAGGCCCCCGACTACCCCGCCGTCGCCCGCGCCGCCGTCAAAGAAATGCACCGCCAGGTCGGTGATTTAGTCCTCGATGATCACGGCCTCGCCCGCCGCGGCCTCCTCGTCCGTCACCTTGTCATGCCCCACAACCTCGCCGGCACCGCCGCCCTCGCCCAATGGCTCGCCCGCGAAATCAGCCCCCACACCCGCCTCAACCTCATGGCCCAATACCACCCCGCCGGCCGCGTCGCCACCCCCCAGGGCGCCCAGCTCTACCCCGAACTGACCCGCCGCATCACCCCCGCCGAATTTCACCAGGCCTGCGCCGCCGCCCGCCACGCCGGCCTGCTCCATTCCGGCAAACTCTGAAACCCCTACGCCCGGCTCAAACAAGCCTCGCCTTCCCCCACCGGCGCCGCCCCCTGCTCTAAAACCCCCGCCCACTCCCGCAACCGCGCCTCCACCGCCTCAATCACCTCGTCCGGCGTCGAAGTCCCCGCCGTTATCCCCACCACCTCCGCCCCCGCCACCCATTCCGCACGCAAATCCTCCGGCCCCTGCACATGATGCACCCGCGCTCCCTGCGCCGCACACGTCGCCGCCAGCTCCCGCGTGTTGTTGCTGTGCGCCCCCCCAATCACAATCACCACCTCCGCCCGCTTCGCCAGCTCCCGCGCCGCCTCCTGCCGCTGCTTGGTCGGCCGGCACACCGTATCCACCCACCGCACCTCCGCCCCCGGAAATCGCTCCCGCATCGCCGCCACCACCCGCTCCACCCGCTCCACCGGCTGCGTCGTCTGCGACACCACCCCATACCGCGGACGCTCCGGCAATCCACCCACCTCCTCGGGCTGCAATACCACCGCATACTCCGCCAAATCCCCCGTCATCCCCCGCACCTCCACATGCTGCCTCTGCCCCACCACCACCGGATAATAACCCTCCCCCACCAGCCGCTCCAATACCCGGTGCGCGTAATGCACCAGCGGACACGTCGCCTCCGTCACCACCAGCCCACGCCCCGCCGCCTCGGCAATCACCTTCCGCGCCGCCCCATGCGCCGTGATGATCACCTCCGCCGTCTTCACCGCCCCCACCTCCTGCTCCACCCGCACCCCCGCCGCCCGCAGCTCCGCCATCACCCGCTCGTTGTGCACCAAATCCCCCAACACCGTCACCGGCCCCACCCGCGCCTTCGCTCGCGCCATCGCAATCGCATCCTTCACCCCAAAACACATCCCCATCGCCGCCGCTCGTATGATTCGCATAAAAAAATTCGCTTAAAAATTTTTACTTTGTATTACAAAGTATATGACCCCTCCCACCCCTGTCACGTTCAATCCATTCTGCCCTCGACGCCCGCCCATGCCCCCGTTAATTTCTGGGGCCGATGGATACTCAGGCTCTCATTGACGGTTTGCTCATGTACATCGGCCTGGTCATCATCGTGACCTTCCATGAATTCGGTCACGCCTGGATGGCCTGGCGCTTGGGCGACCTCTCCCAGCGCGACCAGGGCCGCGTCACCCTCAACCCCCTGGCACACCTCGACACCTTCGGCACCGTCATCCTGCCCCTCTTCTTCATCCTCGCCAACGCCTTCGACAAAGCCTTCGGCGGCTTCCTCTTCGGTTGGGGCAAGCCCGTCATGGTGGACTTGAACAACCTCACCCACCGCCGCCGCCAAAACCTCCTCATCACCCTCGCCGGCCCCGCCATGAACCTCGTCCTCACCGCCCTCGTCCTCCTCCTGGCCCGCGCCGCCGACCTCGCCCACCAGCCGGAAGCCGTCAAATTCTGTCTCAACCTGGCCCTCCTCAGCATGTTTCTCTTCTTCTTCAACCTCCTCCCCGTGCCCCCCTTGGACGGCGGCAACGCCCTCCACTCCCTCATCGGCATGAAGGAGGAAACCTACCTGCGCCTCAGCCAGTTGGGTTGGATTTTCATCCTCATCCTCATCAACATCCGCCCCCTCTTCGCCGGCCTGGCTTATCTCTCGGCTATCACGGTCAAAACCGGCGCCCTCTGGCTGGGCCTGATCTGATGATCCCTTCCCCCCAACCGCCCCGGCCTGCCATGACCGATCCCCAGGACCTCCCCCCCTTTCGCCCCCTCGACTCCCTCCGCATCCCCTATGCCAAGGAGTTGAACCCCCAACAACTCGCCGCCGTCACCGCCGACCCCGGCCCCGCCCTCGTCCTCGCCGGCGCCGGCAGCGGCAAAACCCGCACCCTCACCTACCGCGTCGCTTTCCTGCTCGAACAAGGCATCCCCGCCCACCGCATCCTCCTCCTCACCTTCACCAACAAAGCCGCCGGCGAAATGATGCGCCGCGCCACCGCCCTGGCCGGCTCCCAACACACCGGCCTCTGGGGCGGCACCTTCCATTCCGTCGGCGCCCGCATCCTGCGCCGCCACGCCGAACAGATCGGCTACCGCAACGACTTCACCATCCTCGACCGCGACGACGCCGTCCGCCTCCTCAAAACCTGCCTCACCGAGGCCAAAGTGGACACCCGCGGCAAACATTTCCCCAAACCCGAAGCCCTCGCCGACCTGTTGTCCATGGCCGCCAACACCCGCTCCTCCCTCGCCGAACAGTTGCAGCGCCGCCCCGAGTGGGCCGCCGCTCCCGCCCTCCTGGCCACCGCCGAACGCCTCGCCCAGCTCTACGCCCGGCGCAAACGCGACGCCAACGTCATGGATTTCGATGACCTCCTCCTCCTCTGGCTGGAGCTGCTCACCCGCCACGAAGCCCTCCGCGAGCACTACCAGCGCCGCTTCCAGTTCATCCTCGTGGACGAATACCAGGACACCAACCGCCTCCAATGCGAACTCATTGACCTCCTCGCCGCCCGCCATCGCCACCTCATGGTGGTGGGCGACGATTCCCAAAGCATCTACGCCTGGCGCGGCGCCGAGTACCGCAACATCCTCGATTTCCCCCGCCGCTACCCCGAAGCCCGCATCTTCAAAATCGAATTCAACTACCGCAGCAGCCCCCAAATCCTCGCCCTCGCCAACGCCCTCATGGCCGGCCAGCCCGAAAACTTCCGCAAGCAGCTCCGCGCCGTCCAGCCCGACGGCCCCAAACCCGCCGTCATCACCTGCCTCGACAGCCAGCAGCAGGCCGCCTTCGTCGCCCACCAGACCCGCGAGCTCCTCGCCCACGGCGTCCCCCTGCATGAAATCGCCGTCCTCTACCGCTCCCATTTCCATTCCCTCGAACTCCAGCTCGAACTCACCCGCGCCCAGCTCCCCTTTGTCATCACCAGCGGCTTGCGCCTCTTCGAGCAGGCCCACATCAAAGACGTCCTCGCCTTCCTCCGCCTCCTCTTCAACCCCCGCGACGAAACCAGTTTCAAACGCCTCGTCCTCATGCTCCCAGGCATCGGCGACAAAGCCGCCGATAAACTCTGGCGCGCCTTCCATGAGCACTGGCTCAACCACGCCCCCGCCAACCCCGCCCCCGCCCACGTCGCCACCTCCCTCGCCGCCTGCTCCAAGCTCGTCCCGTCCCGCGGCGCCACCGCCTGGGTGGATTTCCTCGAAGTCGTCCGCACCCTCGCCTCCCCCGAAACCCTCGCCCAGGGGCCGGCCCACCTCCTCCGCACCATCCTCAGTACCGGTTACGAGCATTATCTGGCCGAAAATTATCCCAAGGCCGCCAGCCGCCATGAGGACCTCCTCCAACTGGCCGAGTACGCCGAAAAGTTTGCCTCGCTGGAAGAATTCCTCACCCAGATGGCCCTCCTCACCAACCTGGAGGCCGAAGCCACCCCCGCCGGCCCCACCCCCCAGGACCTGTCTCTTATACACATC
>JAOAIT010000021.1 GCA_026414565.1 Verrucomicrobiia bacterium | reverse complement strand
GCGTACAAGTTGCCCGCCTTGTCCGCCGCCAACACCGGCAGATCGCGGCGGCCGGAAGAGAGGGCGCGGCCCAGGGAGCGCCATTCGGACGGCATGCCCACGCGTTGGTGTACGGTGCCATTGCCGCTAATGACATAGAGGAAGCCGTCCGCCAAGGCCAGGCCGCTGGGGGCTTCCAGGTCATCGTCGCTGATGCCGCCGCCGGCGTGCTCCGCGGACGCCAGGTCACAACCATCCCCAAGTGCCGCTTTGACGTTACGGTGTGCGGCGCCGAATATGTCGAGGCACCGGTGGTCCGCTGCGGCAATCTCCTCTGCGCCCGAGGCAAAAAGGATATGTCCCTCTGGATGCGGCAGTTCGTCAGCATGATCCAGGACTACCTGACGGCTGGGAGGACTAAGGACGGACGGCCGACCAGCCTTTCGCCTGGCGAATGAATTTCACCTCGGCGCCGGCCAGGCCCACCGTGATGGTTTCACCGGCGCGGGTGACGCGGGCACGGACGGGTTGATCACCCCGCGCGGCGGGGGCGAGGACGGTGAGCAGGGGCGTGGCGGGATCGGCCGGGTACGTCCCCTCCAACGTTTGCCAGGGCACCTTGGTTTGGGTGAAAACCCACTCCCGGCTAAACTGCCGCGGCGTGACCCGCAAGGTCATGGGCGGGCCGTCGGTTGTGAGGGTGACCGTGCCCTGGGCGCCGGTGAGCACCGCCTGCGCGCCTTCCACCTTGACCGGTTGCCCGATCTGATACTGCGCGTGAATGTCCGCCCCGGTTTCGCCGGGGACCACCTCATCGAGCACCACCAGGGCGAGCGCGCCCACCTGCACGAAAATGCGGCGCACGGATTTGGCGGACGATGGCGTTCCCTGTCCGCTCCTGCCGCCATAGGCCGCGGTGGCATCCACCGTCATAGAGCGCAAGTCGCCGCTCTCCCAAGCGTCCAGGATGGGAGCGTGGGCGGTGGGGTTGAGACTCCGGTTGGTGCCAATGAGCGGCAGGCTGTGCTTGGTCGCCTCGCCTTCAAAATAGCCGGGGTCAATCAGGAAGGCCTCGCCGTGGGCGTAGAGTACAAAACTGCCCTGGTCCTGCTGGGCATGGTGGGTGTTCAACCTGCCGTTGCCCTTCACCCCCGTCACCAGGCGCGGAATGAACCGGTCGCCTTCCGACCGCATCACCCCTTCGCAAATGCTTTCCAGCACCGACAAAGTGGGCAGGCCGGGGAAACGTTGGGGAGCCGGTTGCCGATCGCGCAACAGAAAGGCACCAATCGCGTACAAACCGCGGTCCTGTTCGGCAAAAGTGGGTCCCTTGGCGAAGGCCCGCGCTTCGTAATCGGCCAGCCAGCGCAGCAAGGGGCGGTTAAACTCGCTGCCGGCGGCGCTGACAACCACCCAGCCGTTCAACCACGGCTGGGTGTCATTGAAGCAAATCATCTGGCCATCGCCACCCAGGTTGTTTTCCACATAACGGTGGGCGTTGGCGAAGTGCGGCGAGCGCAACAGCCCCCGGTCGTCCCCGTCCACATTGCGCAGCGCGTAACCGAGGAGCAGCGGCAGGTGCAGTCCATAGTTCCAATACATGTTTCCCTCCAGACAGCCGCCATCGGACGCCACGCTGCGAAAGTGCTCGTGGAAGGTCTTGACCGCAAGCGCGATCACCCGCCGCGCCAGTTCAGGGTCGTCATGGCGCAAGGCCAGCGCCACCAGGGCGCTCCCCGCATTGCCCACCCCGATGGTGTTGCTGGGATTATTGCGATACCACCAGTCGTTGGCCTTGATCTGCCGTTCGTAATGCGCCAGCAGCCGGCGCAAGGCCCGCTGGATCTGGCTCCGACGCAGGGGATTCAGCCGGTCATAGAGCGTGTCATAGATCATCGCCAGATCAACGTAGCGATGCAGCTCAAACTCATTCACCTGCAAACGCTGACGCAGGTGGCCGGGCGCATCCCATTTGAGGGAGGGCAAGGATTCAGAGTAACCGCTGGCAGCGTCCAGTTGCGGCCAAAGACGGTCAAGGAAGGTCTCCTCCCCGGTCAGCAGATAGGCCCATAACAGCTCCGCCAGGGAACTGGCATGCGCGGGAGCGGCTTCGCCCTGCGGCTTGACCTGGCCCGCGTGACGCAACAAAACCGCCTTGTAATCGGCAAAGGCGGGCGAGTGAAACTTGTCCCGCAATTCTTCCAGGCCGCCCTTGGGGAACCAGGCTGAAGGCCCGCGTTCTTTGGCAAATGCCATCTCCGGGACCGGCAGCGGCTGGGCCAGCCTGGGTTTTTCCTCATCCAAGGTGCGCACGCGCACACCCTCGACGACGCCCGCGAGCTGGGCATGAGTGAGCGGCTTGGCCCCCGGCTGGTAAAGCGGCTCGTTGTTGACTGTGAAGACCGACAACCAGCGCAAGGGCTTCTCGCGAAATTCGGCCGGCAAGGTCAATGAGGCCTCCCACCAGGGCGCCGCCATGCCATCGCCGTGGTAAAGCGTGAAACGCAGAGTGTGGCGGCTGTCCCTCCAGGCGTGAAAACGCAGCCAGGTCCCCTCCAGCCAGGTATTGGGCCACTGCACGCTGAAATGATGCCCGCCCGCCCCGCCCATGGTGGTTTGGAAACGCTCGGCCAGCTCGTGCGAAACCACATTCCATGCGCCGGGATAAACTTCCCGCCCCCACATGGGACGATCCCGCATGGCAGTGGCGATCACCCCCTGCTCTTTGGCCGCAAAAACTATGGACCAATCTTCCCCGCCGGCCAAATCGGGAGGAGCGGTGCCCAACGCAATGGCGATGCCGCCGTGACGCCACGTTTCCCGCCGCCCGGCGGTGATCCGCAGGTCCACCGCGATCTCGCAAGGGCCGGCGCCAACCTCCAGCTCCCGTGTGGCCACCACTATCGCGTCGCTCTTCCACCGCAAGCCTGCGGGTTCGCCTGCGGGCGGAAACATCAGGGTGGCGCCTCCTTCGGGGCGAAAACGCCATTGATGGGCCTCTTCTGCTGGAAAACTGGTGCTGTACTCCAGGGCGCGCGCGCTGACCGTCACCAGCAAAGCGGCACCCAACAGAGCGGTGGGCAGGGGAAATTGCATAATGAGGCAAAATATAAGGTGGTGTCCTTGGGACAAGTCCAAAATCGGTGATCCCCCGCCCATCGTGATGCAGGTCGCGGCCATGCCCGCACAGGCTGCCGAACTTTCGGCAGAAGCTGGCGCGGCTTCGTTCCTGAAGAGAAGCGAAGCGCTAGACGGCTGGAGGCAAAGGCAAGGTTGCGGTGGCCACCTGTTCCGTCCCAGGGGGAATCGTCCGGACCATCCATAACTTTGCGACCAGGGAGAATGGTTCACCCGCAGACTGGTTTCTCCGCCAACCGGAAGCCACGAACGCTGTGGGTAGCTGCCGCGCTGGCCGGCCAAAGAGAACCGGGCGACGGACGTCTTGCGAAAAATGCTGATGCGAATCATCACCCCCTGCGAGCTGGACAAATCATGGTGTAACTGTTTATGCTTAAAATTATCCAACTTGCAATGGCATCACGTAGCGATTCTGGGGGGTTGCCGTCGAGGCCAAGCTGGAAGAACAACCAGCGCCGCTGGAGCAGGCCCCGACGGGCTTGGTGCGTGCCAAGTTCACCCCTTTCTTGTCCAACGTCCACCGGAAGGTTCGACTTATTTTAGAACGTAAGCCACCCCCAACCTACACCATATCGTTATGAAACCGCGTCTCCCCCGGCACACGTTTGTATCAGCCCTTGCAGACCGATTACGCCTCGCCCGGCTGGTTTTTCTGGCCGCCCTGGTGGCAGGCCTACAGAGCAAAGCCCACGGGGCCGACCGATGGGACTGGACCCAGCGCCTGCCCACGGTGGCCTGGCGGGCCGAGGTTGGCGCCGGTTTTGCCAGTGTGGCCACCCACGATGGGCTGGTGATTGCTTTCGGCAATGTGGCCGACGAGGACTGGATTTCGGCACTGGATGCCGCGAGCGGCCAGTTGCGCTGGCGTTATCGGTATCCGTGCCGGGCCATGGGCATCGCCAAGCCTGACGAGGCCGGGCCGCGCGTCACGCCCTGCGTGCAAGCCGGCATGGTGTACACCATGAGCCGCGATGGCCGTTTGCTCTGCCTGGAGGCCGCTACGGGCGCGCTGCGGTGGTGGCGGGACGTGCCGGCCGAAATCGGGGAAAAGCCGCCCTACTGGGGCTTCAGCGGCTCGCCGCTGCCCTGGGACGGCCTGCTGATCTGGTCGGTGGGAGATCACGGCCTGGCGGTGCGCGCCGCCACCGGCGAAACCGCCTGGAAAAGCCCCCCGCGGCCTTCCACAGTCTGGAAGAACGAGCCGGTGGGCACTTCCGGCTACACCACCCCCCAACCCGTGACGTTCAACGGACGGAAGCTCGTGTCGCTTGCCAATGAAAACCAATGGGTCATCGTGGATCCCGCCGACGGAAAGGTGGTGTGGTCCACGCCCTGGAAAGTGCCTTATGGAGTCACCTCCACCCAGCCGCTGCTCATCGGCAATCGTGTGCTCCTGAGTGGCGGGTACGGCTTCGGGGTGCAATTGGTCGAGCTGGGCAAGTCCAATCCTGTTTGGTACAATAAGAACCTGCGCTGCCACTTCTCGAATTTGGCCGTGGTGGGAGAGCATGTTTACGGCATCCACGGCAATCAGCAGGATGGCCCCCGCTGCGAGCTGCGGTGTCTGCGTCTGCGTGACGGCGAAGTGGTCTGGGCGCGTGAAGGGTTTGGTTTCGGCAACCTGACGCTGGTGGATGAGCGGCTGTTGGTGCTCACTGCCAAGGGGGAGCTGTTAATGGTGGTGCCGTCCCCCGAGGGATATCGCGAGGCTGGCCGGGTCCAAATCTTGAGCGGGGACTGCTGGACCGCGCCCCTGGTGGCCGGCGATTGCGTCTATGCCCGCAATAAGCAGGGCCTGCTCGTCCGCGTAAATCTGCCATGAGACACGGCCGCGTCCTGCAGTGCCTGCTGCCTCTGGCCCTGCTGTTCTGGGCCGGCGCTCCCGCTTTGCCCGCGGCTGACTGGCCCCAGTTGCAAGCAGATGCTGCGCGCACGGGGCGCAGCGCGGACGAGGTCGCGCCTCCATACCGGGCGCGCTGGCTGTGGTTTGGCCCGGCGGGCACCCTGCGCAACCGGTTGTCCCGACCGGGCGCCCCGGGTTGGACGAATGATCTGACCAGCGGCCCCGGCAAATCCTACCCGTTGCCCGCGCAGGTCCCCTTCACTCTGGCCGGAACGATGCAGCCGATTGTTCATCGGGGCCGCGTGCTGGTGGCTTCCTTGGAAGGCAAGGTATTTGCCATTCAGGAAGAGGATGGCGCGACCGCCTGGGAAGCTGACCTGCCTGGCGGCAGCCTGGCCACCGGCGCCGCAGCAGGGGAAGTGGTGGTTTTTGCCTCGCTGCGCGGCAGCGTGCATGCCTATCACCTGAATAACGGACGTCCGCTCTGGACTGTGTCCACGGGCAGAGCCATCACAGGAGCGCCCTGCCTGGCGGGAGACCGCTTGTACGTCGCCAACCATGCGGGTCTGGTCTGCGCCATGCACCTGGAATCAGGCCGGGTTTTATGGCAGTCCGCGCGCCTGGGCGCGGCGGTGCAAGGCAGTCTGGCTGCCACCAGCAATGCTGTTTATGCCGTGGCGGAGAACCTGAAAGTTTACCGGCTCGATGCCAGAGACGGCACCATTACCGCCACCCGGCAGATTTACGGCCAAAGCTTTCGGTTGCAATGGCCGGTGATTCATGCAGGCAGGCTCTGGGTGCGCACCGCGCCCGCGTGGTGTGTGGGCAGTGAATATGTGAATGACCCGCTGCTGGCCACCGCCACCAGTCTGGCCGACGAGGAGGAGAAATTCCTTCTCTGGCTCGAAGGCAGGGCCGCGTTTGGCCCCTTGTCCGCACCACACGACTGGAAAAGCTTCTTCGCGTTGAACCTGGAGGATTTAACCGAGCCGTATGTCATTCCGTGCGGGCCGTCAGAGGGATGCGGTCAGCCGCCCAACCCGCCCGCCGTCACCTCGCGGGGGGAGCTGGTGGCCTGGTGGCCAACGCGGCATCCGGCTCTGGTGGGGCGCGGCGGGGCTTTCGGCACACGCTATTTCCTGGACCTGGCCGCCGTGGACATCGCAACCGGCCGCCGCAAACCCCTTGACGCCGGCCCGCCGGCGCATGTCTGGCCCATGGAAACCGACAACCTTTACGCTCTGACCACCGGGGGGCGCTTTTGTTATTGGCGGCAGCGTTTCCGTGGCACTTACGCGATGGACTTGGAGGCGCGCCGGCATTATCAGGTCCAGGTCGAAGTGCGCGACCGGGACGGCGGAGTGTGGAGCGCTCCCGTCATGTATGTGGATCGCCGTCAGGACGGCCTGCCCCGGACGCCTTCGCCAGCCACGGCCGGCCGGGTGGGCGCCGCCGTCGCCAATGGCCGCCTTTACTTGTGCGAGAGCTATGGCATCACCGCCGTCGAAACTGCCGCAGGATCTCCCCCATGAAGGCTCATGTCTTGTGCTTTACCCTGCTGCTGGCCACGGGGTTGACGGGGGCCGCTGCCGACCTGAAGGTGGACCGTTACGCCTGGGAGTTTCCGGTGGCGGAAGACCTCCCTGCTGAACAGACTGCCTGGTTGCGGGCGGAGCTGATAGAACAGATAGATGATGTGCTCAAGGCCGGGTTCCTGACCCCCTGGCGGGTGAATCATGCCGATGAAGCCGTTGAGGCTTATTTCGTATATCTTGAACCTGGGCGCATCGTCACCACTCTGGGCTGGGCTTTTCCACATTTACCGGCAGACCGCCAGGCGGCGGCGCGCCGTTACGTGCACGAACATTTTGCGTCGGCCAGATTCGCGCCGTGGAATCCGGGCCGGCTTGAGGCGGATGTCCCCGGCACGCGCCGCGAATTTCACCCCCTCCACCGCGTCGGCAATTGGACGCCCGGCTGGCAGGCCGCGCGGCCCACCGTTCAATCCCTCTACGGCGTCTGGTTATGGGCCTGGCGGGCAAACGATTTCGATGCCGTCCGACCGCATTGGGGCCAAATCAAAGCTTGCTACGAGGCGAAGCTCCCGCAAACCGACATTTTCGCCACCATGAACGCCCACCTTGCCATGATTCGGCTGGCGGAGGTTTTTGGCGACGCGGAGACGGGTCGGCGGGCATGGCTCAATTTAAGCAACCATCTGGTGATGGGCCTGGGCTTTATGGGGGATCCCGCCATACGCACGGACGAGCAGCGCATGAGCCAGATCGAGCGCAACACCGCCCGCATGTATGGGCGTAACAACAATGGCGGCCTCTACTGGCCCGCGCAGGACGGCTCCATTTACCGCGGCATGATGTTTCATGGCCTTTCCCCTGAAATTGGCCGCTACCTGGCTGATCATGTGCGCGAGGAAACGCTCAAACGCCATGCGGCAGGCAAAGCGCGCCTTCCCCTGTGGTGGCTGTTGGATGCGCCCTATTTCCAGCGCGACTATACGGGCGATGAGGGCGTGGGGTTGGTACAGCCGGAAATGATGGGCATGATCTTTCCCGTGGAACGTTGGGTCGTGGGCGCCGATGCCCCAACCCTGGCCAGCTACCTGCTCAGCGCCCCCAGTTGCCGGGGGGATTGCATTTGGCTGGAGTGCCTGGTCCAGGCTCTCGAAGCCCACGGAAAAACCGTCTGGCGTGACGTGCGCAAGTTTCGACCCCAATGACCGTGCCGGCGGACTGTCCTGAGCCTCGCATCATTGACGACATTGCCGGCGCCGGGCGCCACCGGGACATCCACCCGGGCAGGACCCGTTACTTGCCAATGCAGAACTGGCTGAAGATGGTGTCCAGCAAGTCCTCCGTGGCGGTCTGGCCAGTAATTTCGCCCACCGTGTTGACGGCGATGCGCAAATCCAGCGCCACGCATTCCAGCGTGGCGTCGGCCAGCAGGGCTTGATGCGCCCGGGCGGCGGCCTCCAGGGCCCGCCGCAGGGCGTCCTGATGCCGCGCATTGATCATCACCTCCAGCATCTCCGCCCGCACCTCCCCCTGCCAGACAAGGTTTTTGATGGCGTCTTTCAAGTTTTCCACGCCCGCGCCCGTAACACAGCTCACCGTCACCACGGGGGCGGGAAAATCCGGCGGCAGCGTCCATTGCGCACGCAAATCGGCCTTGTTGCAGACGAGGATGCGCGGGCGGCCGCTCAACTCCTGCAAATAGCGTTGGTCAAGGGAAGTCAATGGCTCGGAAACGTCCAGGACCTGCAACACCAGCTCGGCCCGGCGCAGGGCCTCCTGACTGCGGCGCACGCCCTCGGCTTCAATCACATCCGTGGTGTCCCGCAAACCCGCGGTGTCCACAAAGACCACCGGCAACCCGCGGATGTTGGCTGTTTCTTCGATGGTGTCGCGGGTGGTGCCGGCCACGGGCGAAACAATGGCGCGGTCATGCCCCAACAGCAGGTTGAGCAGGGAGGACTTGCCCACGTTGGGGCGGCCCACGATGGCGGCGCGCACCCCCTGCCGCAGCAGGCGGCCTTCCCGGGCGGTGCGCAGCAATTCCTCCATAAAACGCCGGGCGGCGGCCAGGCGGGCGCTCAACTGCTCACGGCTGTCGGGGGCAATGTCCTCCTCCGGAAAATCCAGATGGGCCTCAATATGCGCCAGCACGTGCAGCAAATCCTGCCGCAGTTGGCGGATGCGCTGCGACAATTTGCCGGAAAGCTGCTCCTGCGCGGCGGCGAGCGCCAGCTCCGTCCGGGCGTGAATCACATCCGCCACGGCCTCGGCCTGAGTCAAATCCAGCCGGCCATTGAGGAAGGCCCGGCGGGTGAACTCCCCCGGGTGCGCCAGCCGCGCGCCGGCCGCCAGCAAGGTTTCCAGCGCCAGGCGGGCGGTCAGAAGGCCGCCGTGGCAGGAAATTTCCACGACATCTTCACAAGTATAAGTGCGCGGGGCGCGCATCACCGCCAGCAACACTTCGTCCACCACCCGGCCATCACGCTGCAAATAGCCATAGTGCAGGGTGTGTGTCGGTGCCTCCGTGGGCCGCAGGGCGGAGCGGCCCACCGGCTGGAAACATTTGTCCGCGATTACCAGCGCCTGGGGACCGGACAATCGCAATACCGCCAGCCCCCCTTCCCCCAGGGGGGTGGAGATTGCGGCGATGGTATCCTCGAAAATCATGATGAGCTGCTCCGCCCTGTCCCTGCAAAGGCCAAGGGGCGGATGGTGTGCGACTTCTGGCAATCTCGCCGGCGCGCCTCAACGTCCGGCGGTGGCGTACCAATTGCGCAGCCGCACTTCCACGTCCTTTTCGCCGGCCAGCAATTCCTTGAAACGATTCAAATCAGAGCCGCGGGAATGGTAGGGATAAACGATGCGCGGCCGGAAGGCTTTGACGGCCTCCGCCGCCTGCTCCACCGTCATGGTGTAGGGCAGATTCATGCACAAGAAGGCCACGTCAATCTTCTGCAAAGCGCGCATCTCCGGGATGTCCTCGGTGTCGCCGCTCACGTACACGCGCTTGCCGCCCAGCGTGATGACATAACCATTGCCCCGGCCTTTGGGATGAAATTTCTGGCGTTCTTCCGCCAGGTTGTAGGCGGCAATGGCTTCCACGGCAACGCCCCCCACCACGGCCGATTGCCCATTGGTCAAAGTTGTTGTGCGGCTGCGCAAGGCTTCCGGCAACTGGGCCGTGACCGCGGGCGGTGCCACAAGCAGGGTTTTTTCGGTGAGGAGGGCCTGCAAAGTGGAGAGCTGGTAATGATCGCCGTGTATATCCGTCAGCAGAACCAGCGTCGGCCTGGGCAGGTTGGTGAACAAGGCCGCCCCGCCCACCGGGTCCACCAAAACAGTGTGCTCCTTCCAACGCAACCCCAGCGTGGCATGCTGCAGGGGCTGCACCATGATTTCACCGCCTTCAGCCGGCAGGACATCCGGCGGCGGCAGTGCGGCGGCGGCGCGCACCGCCATGATAAGGGTTGCAGCGGCAACAAAGGCGCTGACGCAATGCCGCCAGCTCCCGGAGAAAATTGGTTTCCACGCTTTCATACCTCCCAGACCATGCCTCATTTTTAGTATTATTCAATCTTTTCTCGCGCCCCGGAGCGGGCCGTTCCAGCCATCCTTCCACGGCCCAGGCCGCCCACCCGGCTCAGGCGGCGCGCCATGCCGTTAGGCACCAAAAACAGGCTGGAGAACCGGCAATAATGCGTTAAACTTGCGGCCATGAGAATTGTTCCACGACGCATGTTTCTCCAATGGACGGGCGGTGCGGCACTCCTGGCCGGTCTGACGCCGTTGACCGCCATGGAGCCATTGAAACGCCCGGGGCGCCCCCGCCTGGTGCCCAGCCTGGCCGCCTATTCTTTCCGCAACTTTTTCCTCAAACCCGGCCAGCCCCGTAGTTTGGACATGTTTTCCTTTGTGGACTATTGCGCGGACCAGGGGCTGCCCGCCGCCGAGGTCACGAGTTATTATTTTCCCAAGCCGCTCACCCGCGAGTACCTGCTGCGGCTGCGGCGCCACGCCTTTCTGCGCGGGGTGTCCTTGAGTGGCACGGCGGTGGGCAACAACTTTGCCCGGCCCAAGGGCGAGGCCCTGCAGAAGGAGATCGCCAGCGTCAAAGAATGGATTGATTACGCCGCCCTGATGGGGGCGCCCCACATCCGCATCTTTGCCGGGCCGGCGCCCAAGGAAATCCCGCTGGCGGAAGCCACCCGCAACTGCATTGAGGCCATTGAGGAATGTTGCGCCTACGCCGGGGACAAGGGCGTCATACTGGGGCTGGAAAACCACGGCGGCATTGTCACCACGGCGGAGCAACTGCTGGGCATCGTCAAGGCGGTCAACAGCCCGTGGTTTGGCGTGAATCTCGACACGGGCAACTTTACCAGTGAAGATCCGTATGCCGAGCTGGCCGCCTGCGCCCCCTACGCCGTGAACGTCCAGGTCAAGGTGGAGGTGCGCCGCAAAGGCGCCGCCAAGCCGGAACCGGCCGACTTGCCGCGCCTGGTGCGCATCCTGCGGGAGGCCAATTATCAGGGGTACGTGGCCTTGGAATACGAAGCAGCCGAAGACCCCTGGGAAGCCGTGCCGCGCTGGCTCAAGGCGTTGCAGGAGGCTCTGGCCTCATGAAGATTGCCAGCCGCCGCCCTCCAAGGCACAATCGCGCCCGATGATGCGGCTGCACATGAAGCCCGTCTGCGGCGAGCGGCTGCTGCGGTTTGCCGGTGACCGCGTGCGGTTTGAGCTGCTTTGTGAGCCCGCTCCTCCGCCACCCGGCTGGCGCGCCCTGTTGCGCACCAATCTGGGCCGGGCCGCCACCTTGCGGGAGGAAATTGTCACCGCCCACTTCCAACCCCTCCCGCTGGCTGGCGCCTCGTGGCGGGACATTCCCATGCAACCCACCCCGCACGGCTGGCAGGTGGAACTGCCCGTGCTGGAAACCGGGTACTTCCAGGCCAAGGCCTACGCGCTGGATGCGAACCTCCGCCAGCACTGGCCGGAGGGCCCCAACGTGGGCGTGAGTGTGCACCCCGATGATTGCCGCACGGGCAACATCATCTACTGCGCCTTCGTGCGCCTCTACGGCCTCACCCGCAACCTTGCCCGGGCACGCAATGAGGCGCTGGAAGAGCGTCTGCGGGAGTGGGATGAACAGGGCTACGCCGTCATCCCGCCCTCAGGCAAGCTGCGGGATTTAACGCGGCTGCTGCCCCATATTTTTGAAACCTTGGGCTGCCGCGTTTTGCAGTTGTTGCCCATCAATCCCACGCCCACCACCTATGCGCGCTTTGGGCGCTTTGGCAGCCCCTACGCCTGCCAGGATTTGACCGCCATTGATCCGGCCCTGGTGGAATTTGACCGGCGCACCACGGCGCTGGATCAGTTTCAGGAACTGGTGGCGGGGGTGCATCGCCATGGGGGCAAGCTGTTCCTGGACCTGGTCATCAATCACACCGGCTGGGGGGCCACCCTTCTGAATGAACACCCGGAATGGTATCGGCGCGAAAGCAACGGGGAATTTGCCAGTCCCGGCGCCTGGGGCAACATCTGGCGTGACCTGGTGGAGCTGGATCAAAGTTATCCCGCCCTCTGGGACACGCTCGCAGAAGCCTTCTTAACCTGGTGCCGCCGGGGGGTGGACGGTTTCCGTTGTGACGCCGGTTACAAGGTGCCCCTGCCCGTCTGGCAGCACATCACGGCGCGGGTGCGTCAGGAATATCCCGATACAATTTTTCTGCTCGAAGGCCTGGGCGGCTCCTGGGAGGCCACCGAGCTGCTGCTGACCGAGGGCGGCATGCAGTGGGCTTATTCCGAGCTGTTTCAAAATTACTCGGGCCGCGAAGTGGCCGGCTATTTGGACTATGCCCTGCGGCAGTGCGAGCGCGTGGGCCTCTACACGCATTACAGCGAGACGCATGACAACAACCGCCTGGCCGCCCGGGGCCGCGCCTGGTCCCTCCTGCGCAACCGCCTGTGCGCGCTCACCAGCGTGGCTGGCGGCTTTGGTTTCACGGGGGGCGTGGAATGGCTGGCCGAGGAAAAGATCAACGTCCATCAATGCGCGGGCCTCAACTGGGGGGCGGCCGAGAATCTGGTGCAGGAATTGGCCACGCTCAACCGCCTGCTCCAGCAGCACCCCTGTTTTTTTGATGGGGCCCGGCTGCAACGCCTCAGCGAAGCGGATTCCCCCATCCTGGCCTTGCACCGGACCTCCGCCGAGGGCAGCGATGAAGTCCTGGTGCTGGCCAACACCGACGCCGAACAAACCCATTCGGTGCACCTGAGCCTTCCGCCCACGCTGGCCGGCAAACCCCTGATGGATTTGCTGGGACAGGTGCCGCCAACGGTTTTCTACCGCCCGGACGGCCGGGCCGTGTTCACACTGGAGCCGGCCGCCGTATTTTGCCTGTCTCCCCACCGTCATCCCCTGGGACTCTCCGGCGATGAATATCGTCGCCTGCGCGCGGCCGCCGCCTGGGCGTTGCGCGCCATGACGCGGCACGTCCCTCTGGAAGCGGTGGGCGCCTGTGACTGGGCCATGCTGGGCACCCTGGTACGCCGCCAGCCCGTGGAGTTTTTGGGTTGCCTGCACCGACTTGATCCGGCCCGGACCGCCGTCCGCCTCATCGCCGCCCTCCAAGAGGCCCGGGAAGGGATTTACCATCCGCGGGTGGTGGTCTGGCAGGCCATGGATGCGCAGCGGGTCACGCTGGTGCCCGGGGGCCACTGGCTGGCAGTGCGGGACTCCGCGCCGTTTCGCGCCCAGCTCACCTTGGAAGGCGCACCGCCTCCGCTCAATCTGATCTCCCTGGAAACTGACCAGGGGCATATTGCCGCCTTTCCCCCGCAAAACTTGGACACGGCGGCCGTGCTCCGGTTGGAGCGGCCCGGACAACAGCCGTCAATCATCACCGCCACCCTGCGATACCTGCCGCCCGAACCGCCCGCCATAAAATACGACATCGCCCGCCTGCAAAGGGTGGCTTCGCCCCTGAATCAACCCGTGGTGCTGCTCACCAACGGCCGCGGGGCCATGGCCCGGATGGCGGTGGATTTGGGAAGTGTCAAAAGCAAATATGACGCCGTGCTGGCGGCCAATTTGCATCCGGAGGTGCCGGTGGACCGGCATGTGCTGGTGAAACGCCTGCGGTTATGGGTGAATGCCGACGGCTTCATCACCCCGCTGAATGCCAGCAACCTGCTGGGGTTTCATCCCGGCCCGCCGGCGCGCTGGCGTTTTGTGGCGCATGCCGGCGATGGCCGCAGCCTTGAACTGGAGCTGACGGTCACCCTGGCCGAGGGCCAGAACACCACGTGGCTGCAACTCACCCGTCCCCGGCGTCCGCCCGCCATGGGCCGGCCCCTGCCGCGGGAATGCCACGTCAGCATCACCGCGCGTTTTGATATTGAAGATCGCAATTTTCACTGGGAGACCAAGCATACGCCGGGTGCCGAACATCATTTCACGGCGCACCATCGCCCGCTCAAGCATCCCGCCGGGTTTGTTTTCGAGCCGGAGCCGCAACGCCGCCTTTGCGTGGTCACCAGCCGCGGCCTGTACCACCCGCAAGGCGAATGGTCTCATCACCTGCCGCACTGGGTGGAGCAGACCCGGGGCATGGAGGGTCATGGGGACGCCTACAGCCCCGGCTGGTTTGAAATCCCTCTGGCCGCCGGGCAGGAGGCCATTCTGGCCTGTTCCACCGAGCCGCACTTTGAATTGCAACGTCTCCGCTTCCCCGGAGCCGGCCGGTCCCGGCGCTCCCCGCAAACTTTTGCGCAAACCCTGCGCACGGCGGTAACCGCCTTTCTGGCCCGCCGCCATCAGGGCTGGACGCTCATTGCCGGGTATCCGTGGTTTTTGGACTGGAGCCGCGACGCCTTGATTGGCGCGCGGGGCCTGCTGGCCGGCGGTTGGCGGCAGGAAGCCGCCTCCATGCTCGCGGAGCTGGCCCGGTGGGAAGAGCGCGGGACCCTGCCCAACGCCTTCAATGGCGGCGATGGTTCCAACCGCGACACCAGCGATGCGCCGTTGTGGCTGGCTCTCGTGTGCGAAGAAATGGCGGCCGGGCGGCCCTCTAATGGGCGGGGCAAACGGCCGTCCGCCAATTTCTATGAGCAGAAAGTGGCCGATGGCCGCCGCACTTTTCTCGAGGTGCTGGTCTCCGTGGCCGAAAACTATCTGGCCGGCACCCCCAACGGCATCCATGTAGATGCCACCTCCGCGCTGGTGTGGAGTCCGGCGCATTTCACCTGGATGGATACGAATCATCCGGCGGCCACCCCCCGGGAGGGTTATCCCATCGAAATCCAGGTTTTATGGCTGCGCCTGCTGCGTCAACTGGAGCGTCTGGGCTGCACCCGCCCGGGCGAATCCTATGGCAGCCTGGCCAACCGCGTGCAACACGCGCTGGAGAGTTGGTATTGGCAGGAGGACCTGGGATGGTGGGCGGACACGCTCCTGGCCCCGGCAGGCCGGCCGGCCCGCCAGGCGGTGCCCGATCGCAGCCTGCGGCCCAACGCGCTGCTGGGCATTACCCTGGATGTTTTCTCGGATGCACGCGCCCGGCGTTATGTGCAAGCCGTGCAACAGCACCTGCTGGTGCCGGGCGGGGTGCGCACGCTGGCCCCGCTGCCGGCCCAGCCCCCCCTGCCCGTGCGCGCCGCGGATGGCCGGCTGTTGAACGATCCAGAGCATCCTTACTGGGGGCACTACGAAGGCGACGAAGACACACGGCGCAAACCGGCCTATCACAACGGCACCGCCTGGGTCTGGCTGTTGCCCGTCTATGCCGAGGCCCTGGTCAAGGCCTACGCCATGGAGGCGGGGGCTGTGACGGCGGCGCGTGCCTGTCTGGCCAGTTTGGGCGATCAACTGACCTCCGGCTGCCTGGGGCATTTGCCAGAGATTCTTGATGGAGATGCCCCGCATCAGGAACGCGGCTGCGACGCCCAGGCGTGGAGTGCCACCGAGGCCCTGCGCGTCTGGCTGTGGCTGGAAGAATTAAACCCTCCAGCCCGGAGCAGAAACAGGGGAAGCGGGAAGCAACGGGCCTAGTCGCCCCCGACGAAGCCCAGCACCCGCCGGCCCTCCCGCCGCAACTGGCCGCGGGCAATGGCGTCAATGCAGGCGGGGTAGAGCTCGCGTTCCGCCACCTGAATGCGGGCATGCAGGGTGGCGGGGGTGTCCTCGTCCAGCACCGGCACGGTGCGCTGGCCAATGATGGGGCCGGTGTCCACGCCTTGATCCACGAAATGCACGGTGCAGCCGGTGACTTTGACGCCATAGTCCAGCGCTTGTTTCCACGCCTCCAATCCGGGAAACGCCGGCAGCAGACTGGGATGAATATTCACCACCCGGCCCTCAAAGGCCTTGAGAAAAGGCCCCTTGAGAATGCGCATGAATCCCGCCAATACCACCAGATCCACCTGCGCCTCCTGCAACCGCGCAATGTATCGCGCCTCGGCCTGTTCATCGAGCTTGGTGCGAAACTGGCCCGGCGGCAGATACTCGGCTGCAATGCCGCGCTGGCGGGCCAGCTCCAGTATGCCGGCGTTTTCGACATCGCTTAACACCAGCACCGGCCGGGCCGGCACACGCCCCGCGGCGCAGGCGTCGGCTATGGCGGCGAAATTGGAGCCTTTGCCCGAACCCAGAACCCCAAGACGGAAAACGGCTACACCATGGTTTTGCATGACCCTTGTTTAGCCCGCCACCCCGGCTTGAGCAAGGAGGAAGCATGAGGCTGCCGCTCCAAGCGGCCGGCATTATGTTTGAGGCAACAGCCGGCGGCATTACGGAGGCGGGCTTTGAGTTTGTAGGGGTGGCTTCGCAGGCCCGGCCTGGCTTGAGCCTGCTTGTACTTCCGCCGGCCTTGTGCTCCAATCTCCTCCATGAAAACCCTTCCGCTGCTGGGCAGCTTGTTGATTGGCCTTACTCCCTGGGTTGCGCCCGCCGCCATCACTCTGGCCTCGGGGGGCGAAGCCAAAGTGATCATTGTGCAACAACCCGGCGCCTCCGCCCCGGAGCGCCATGCCGCCCGGGAGTTGCAGGATGCCCTGCAACGAATCACCGGCGCTACTTTTACCCTTGTCGAAGCCTCCAACAGCGCCCCCGCCAATGCCCTGTTGATCGGCCCCGGCCCCCTGGCCCGCATGTATTTCCCGGAAGTGCCGCTGGAATCTTTCGGCGCGGAGGAAATCATCATCAAAACCAAAGGCAACCGGCTTTTGCTCGCGGGAGGCCGGCCCCGCGGCACGCTGTACGCGGTGAGCCAGTTCTTGCAGCAGCATTGCGGCGTGCGGTGGTGGACCCCCTGGGCGGCTGATTATCCGCCGCAAAAAGAGCTTAAAATTGGCTCGCTCCATTACCGTTACACGCCGGTTTTTGAATCCCGTGATCCCTACTGGTATGTGGCGTTCAACAAGGAATGGGCCGTCCGCAATTTCTCCAACAGCCAGAGCGCAGGCATTCCGGAGGAGATGGGGGGCTGCATTCGCTACAAGGGCTTTGTGCACACCTTCTATCCGCTCATCCCGCCGGAGAAATACTTCGCCCAACATCCTGAATGGTTCAGCATGATCAAGGGGCAGCGCACCAACGTCCACGGCCAGCTCTGCCTGACCAACCCCCGCTTGCGGGAGGAGGTGGTGGTGCGCGTGCGGCAATGGCTCAAGGAATCGCCCCAGGCCCGCATCGTCTCCATCTCGCAAAATGACTGGTACGGCTATTGCGAATGCCCGGAGTGCAAGGCCTCGGATGACGCGGAAGGCAGCCATGCCGGCACGCTGGTGGCGTTCATCAATGACATCGCCGAAAAACTCGAGCCGGAGTTTCCGCACGTGGCCTTTGACACGCTGGCCTATCAATACACCCGCAAGCCGCCGCGCACCTTGAAACCCCGCCCCAACGTGATCATCCGGCTCTGCTCCATTGAATGTAATTTTCGCGAGCCGCTGGATCATCCCTCCAACGCCTCTTTTGCGGCGGACATTCAAGGCTGGGCCCAAATCTGCAAGCGCCTTTACATTTGGGACTACACCACCGATTTTGCCCACTATGTGCAGCCGCATCCCAACTGGTTTGTGCTTGGCCCCAACGTGCGCTTCTTTGCGCGGCACAACGTGAAGGGCCTCTTTGAACAGGGCGCCTATCAAAGCCATGGCTCGGAAATGGCCGAGCTGCGCGCCTGGCTGCTGGCGCAGCTCTTGTGGAATCCGTTTCAGGATGACCGTGCCCTGCTGCGGGAATTCCTGCGCGGCTATTACGGCGATGCGGCCATCCCCATTGAGATGTACTTGAACCTGATGCACCAGGCTTCTGAGGGATACAAACTGACCTGCTTCTCGCGCACAGACACGCCCTTCCACCACTTCAAGTACCTCTCCCAGGCCCAAAAATTGTGGGATGAGGCGCTGGTGCGCGTGCGGGGCAACCCTGAACTGGAGCGGCGGGTGGAGGTGGGCCGGCTGCCGCTGGGTTATGTGTGGCTGAGCCGCTGGGAAAAATTACGCCAGGAATGCAGGGAGATGGGCGCCGAGTGGCCACTGCCCGCCTCGCGCAAAGCCTATGCCGAACAGTGGGTGGAAAAAACCAAGGGCGATCCCGCCGCGCCGTGGACCCAGGTGCGCCTGCTCAACGAAAGCGGCCTGACCCCGCAAAAATTCCTCGAACGCTTTGCCCAGGACCCCGCGCTCTGAAACGCGCATCGTCAAACGGGCGCGCTTTGGGATGGGTCAGGCACAGAAGGCTCATCCCGGCACGGCTGGAGGGCGGCGATGGCGGCCATGATTTGATCGGCCACTTCCTGGTAGATGGCTTTCAGCCGTTCCTTGGAGGCGCCGGCCGCTTCGGCGCGCAATTCGGAAAAGGGCAGGGGCTGGCCATATTTAACCTGCAAACGCCGGGGGCGCGGCAGTTTCATGTGGCGGTTCCACGCTTCAAAGGAGCCGAAAATCCGCACCGGCACCACCGGCGCGCCGGACTTGATGACAATCAAGCCAATGCCCGGACGCGCCCGCTGAAGCTGCCCGTCGGGGCTGCGCGTGCCTTCAGGAAACAAGGTGATGGCCTGGCCCTGTTGCAGAATATCCATGATTTGCAACAACCCCTTCATGCCGCCGCCGTCCCGGTCCACTGGCACCGCATTGACCCGCGGTAAAATAAACGACAACGGAAACCGAAAGGCGGAAGACCGCGCCAGAAAGTACAGCTCCCGCCGCACGCCCGCCCCCAGACAGAACGGATCAAAGTAACTGGCATGATTGGCGGCGAGAATGCACGGCCCGCGGGCGGGCACGCGCTCGGGGTGATACGCCGTCAGGCCAAAATACCCATAACTGACCAGGCGGGTCAGGCTCCAGCCCAGCCAGTACCACGGTTTCATGGGCGCGGGTTGCTCGGGCATGGCTGGTCTAGGACGCGGCGCGGCGGCGCTCGAATTCGGCGATGATGCGGGCCGAGGTCTGCTCCGGCGTTTCGCCGGAGTTATCAATCACCACCGCGCCCAGGGGGACCATCAAGGGTGCGGCCGCCCGCTGGCTGTCGCGCTGATCGCGCGCGGCCAGGTTTTCCTGCACGCCCTCCGCCGCGCGGCGGCGCGTGCGCTCGGCCAGCGAGGCATCCAGATAGAATTTGTACTCGGTCTCGGGAAACACATTCGAGCCAATGTCCCGTCCTTCCATCACCAGCGGCCCGAAACGGGCGCAGTCCCGCTGGGTTTTCTTCATCCATTCGCGCACCTTGGGCACGGCCGCCACATGGGGCACGGCGGCGCTGGTCTCGGCGGTGCGGATTTCGCGCTCGGGGTAATATCCGTCCACCAGGAGGCGCACGCTGCGCAGCCCGTCGTGCTCCACACATTCCAATTTCGTTTTCCAGCGGCGGCAGGCCTCGGCCACCGCCCTGGCATCCTGCACATTGACGCCCTGTTGCAGGCAATACCAGGCCAGCGTCCGGTACATCGCCCCGGTGTCCACATAGACAAACCCCAGTTTCCGCGCCACCAGCCGGGCATTGGTGCTCTTGCCGCTGGCGCTGGTGCCGTCTATGGCAATGACAATTGGTGTTTTCAAGCTTGCTGCTTCCTTCGCCGCATCCCCGGCGGGGTGCGCCGGGCTATTCTGCCGTCAATTCCGCAGGAGGCAAGACCCGGCCGCTGCGGGCATCGCGCACTACCGCGCCCAAGCCTTCGGGCGGCGGCAGGGCCAGTTTCTGAAAAAAGTTGGGAAAAGATTTCTTGACGCAGGTGGGCTGCCGCAGGCGGATGCCCGGCACCTTCAACCCCAGCACGGCAAAGCACATGGCCATGCGATGATCCCCGTAGGTTTCAATTTCCGCCCCCCGCAGCGGGCCGGGCACAAATTCCAGGGTGTCCCCTTTCTCGCGCACCAGCGCGCCACACCGGGCCAGCTCGGTGCGCAAGGCCGTCACCCGCTCACATTCCTGTACCCGCAGGCGGCCGAGGTCCACAAAGCTCAACGGCTGCTCCGCCAGGGGGGCCAGGACGATGGCCATCATGATGCTGTCGCCCAGATCCGTGGCCCGGGAAAGCGGGCGCCGCAGGGGCAGCAGCTCCGGAAAGCGCGCATCCACCTGCCAGCCCGAGGCGGGCCAGTGGCGCACCCGCACCGGCCAATCCGGGCCGCCGGCCCCCCACAGCGCATTGACCGCGTAAAAATAACTGCCGCTGGAGGCATCCGGCTCAATGACGAATTCACCGCCCTGCCGGGGAAACACCCGGCACAGGGCGCGGGTCATTTCCACATAGGGGGCTTCGTCGGCATTGGCGCCCGCCACAGTGACCTGCCAGCCGCCGCGCCCGGCGCAAAGCAAAAGGGCCGAGGCGAATTGGGAGCTTTCCTGAATGCTCACGGCACACCGGCCGGCGCGCGGCCCGCCGCCCTGAATCAAGGCTGGCAGCCGGTCATTGGGGGACTCGATGCGATAGCCCAGTTGGCGCAGCGCGGCAAACAGCTCCGCCTGCGGCCGTTCATGCATGCGCGGCACCCCGGCCAGCCGGTACCAACCGCTGCCCAGGCAAACCAGGGCGGCCAAAAATCGCGCCGCCGTGCCGGCGTTGCCCACAAACAGCTCCAGTGGCTGATCATGCGTGCCCCCCTTGGGGACGTGCCCGCTTTGCCCCTCGATCGTGAGGCGGCGGTTGCCGGGTTCGTTGGGGTCCGGCTCCACCGCCACCGCCCAACCCAGGCGCCGGAGGGCCTCCACCATGACCTGGGTATCCTCGCTCCACAACGCCCCCGTTAGTTGGGTGCGGCCCTCCCCCAGTGCCGCGAGCACCAGCGCGCGGTTGGTCAGACTTTTGGAGCCGGGCACGGTGATTTCGGCGCGCGGCAGGGCAGCCAACGGGGTGATTTCCACTAAATCAGGCAAAGGCATGGTGGCATCAAGGGACGTTATTCGGGCGAAGGGGAAACGGAGATGGCCGCCAGCCACTGATCCCGCCGCTGTTTGGCCTGCATGAAAAACCGCTGCAACCCCTGGGCATCCTGGCGCTGCATCAGCCGGTGAAACCGCCGCAATTCGCGCATCAATTCCTCCACAGCCCGGCCCAGCGCCGCATGATTTTCCAGCGCAATATCGCGCCACATTTCCGGCGAGCCGCTGGCCACCCGGGTGGTGTCACGGAAGCCGGTGGCACACAGGGCCGCCTGCTGGGGCGGGGCCTCCGGCGCCAACACCAGCCGGGCCAGGGCGGCGGCGGTGACATGCGGCAAATGGCTGGCGCGCGCCACCAATTGATCATGCGTATCGGGCGGCATCGTCAACACCTGGCAGCCCAGGGCCTCCCAAAACTTGCGTACCCGCGCCAGGGCGCTGCGGGAAGAACGAGCCGTGGGCGTGATCACACATTTGGCGCCTTGAAACAGATCGGCCCGGGCGGCCGCCGGCCCCATTTGTTCGCCACCGGCCATGGGATGACTGCCAATGAAATGAGCGCGGCGCGCGCGAAAAACCTCCTCCAGATCACTTACCAGCCGGCCTTTGACGCTGCCCACATCCGTTATGATGGCCCCCCGCCGCACGTGCGGCGCCACGCGGCGGGCCAGCTCACGCATCTGGAGCACCGGCGTGCCCAGGATGATCAAATCCGCTCCCCGCACCGCTGTGGCGTCATCCAGCGTGGCCTCATCCACCACCCCCAGGCGGCAACATTCGGCCACACTGGCTTCACGGCGGACCAGCCCCACAAGGCGCTGCGCCAGCCCCAGCCGGCGCGCCGCCAGGCCGATCGAGCCGTTCAACAACCCCACGCCCACCAGAGTGATCTGTTTCCACATCACCCGGACAACGTAGCCCATCCAGCCCAAAACTGGCCAGCGAGAAACAACCCCGCCCGGGCGGGGTTGGGAAAACATCAGCCGGACCAGTTGGATCCCGGCGGTAAGAACTGGAATTATACAGGGTGCTTTGACCGTCGCTCGCAGGCCCAGCCTCCTCATGTGGCCACGCATTTCTTTTGCCTTCTTACAGGGCCATGTGATTTTATTCAGGCTGTGAAGCCCATGAAAATCCTCGCCGTCCTCCCCATTCTGGGCGGTCTGCTGTTCAGCGCCCAAAGTGCCCCCATCATCACCAACGCCGGCTTCGAGGCCAGCCTCGGCGGCTGGCGCACATGGAGCCGCGAGCCAGGCGCGCTCAAAGCCGCGCTGGACCCCGCCAGCCCACATGCCGGCCAGGCCGCGCTGCGGCTGGAGCATACCGGAGAACAAGACTGGTGCCTGGAGCCGCAGGTCCGCCTCCAAGTGCAGCCGGGCGAGGTGTACGAGTACACCGCCTGGCTGAAACTGCCCGAGGAAGGCAATGCCAGCCTCTGTGTCTCCACCTGGGACGCTCAAGGGCAGGTGGTGGACTGGTCCTTCGCCAACGCACCCGCCCGGCGCGGCAGCGCCTGGCAATTGGTCCGCTCGCGGCTGGTCGTGCCGCCAGGCGTCACCCAGCTTCAACCCCGCCTCATCGGCTACGGTCCGGCCAGGCTCTGGGTGGACGATTTTGTCCTGGAATACCGCACCAATGTCCTGGCCATGCGCCCCGCCAATCTGCCGGCCTCCTTCCAGATTCAAAACCGGCGATTGACTGTGCAACTCAACACCGCCGATGCCACTTTCCACGTCGAAGACCGCCGCACCGGCCAGATTTGGCGGCAAAGCCCAGCCACACCGGATTTGCTGGTGAAACAGGTGGTGCGCCGCGGGCAGACGCTGGAGGTGGAGCTGTTTAATGTGGCGCTGGCGCTGGATCTCACGGCCACGTTGCGGCTGGAGGGCGAGGCCCCGGAATTAAGCCTTTCCTTGTCCGCCACGGGGGCGTTAACCAGCGCCCTGCGGTATCCGCATCCCTTCCTGTCCGAGGCCGGCCAATACCTGGTGGTACCGATGAACGAGGGCATCTCCTATCCAGTGGAAGATGCCTCCATCGAGCTGTTCCGCCTCATCGCCTACGGCGGGCATGGCATCTGCATGGCCTTTTGGGGCGTGACCGATGGCGCCCGCGGCCACATGGCCATCATTGAGACACCGGATGATGCCGCCATTAAACTCCAGCGCGCGCAACAGAAGCTGGTCATTGCGCCGGAATGGGACCCCCAGAAACGCCAGTTTGGCTACCCGCGCAAGCTGCGTTACGTGTTTTTTGACCAGGGGGGCCATGTGGCCATCGCCAAGCGTTATCGGGCTTATGCACAGAAAATCGGCCTGTTCAAGACACTGGCGGAGAAGCGGCGGGAAAATCCCCACGTGGATCTGCTCATTGGCGCCGTGAATGTCTGGTGTTGGGAACGTGACGCCGTGAGCCTCGTCCAGGAAATGCAGGCCGCCGGCATCGAGCGCATTCTGTGGAGCAACCGGCAGACGCCGGAAAATCTGCGCGCGTTGAACGCGCTGCCGGGCGTGCTGACCAGCCGCTACGACATTTATCAGGATGTGATGAATCCCGAGTATTTTCCGCGTTTACGAGGGGTGCATTCCGACTGGGTCACGCCGGCCTGGCCCAAGGACATCATCGTAGGCGCCAATGGCGAGTACATCCGGGGCTGGGGTGTTGAGGCGAAAGACGGCTCCATGATTTATTGCGGCGTGATCTGTGATCGCCAGGCGCTGGCCTACGCCCGCGAGCGCATCCCTCCTGAACTGGCCACCCATCCCTACCGCTGCCGTTTCATAGACACCACCACCGCCGCCCCCTGGCATGAGTGCTACAGCCCCGCTCATCCGATGACGCGCACCGAAAGCCGCCAGTTCAAAATGGAGCTGCTGCGCTACGTCTCCGAGGAGTGCAAACTGGTCACCGGTTGCGAAACCGGCCATGACGCCTCCGTTCCGTTTCTGCATTACTTTGAAGGGATGCTGAGCCTCGGCCCCTATCGTGTGCCGGACGCCGGCCGCCGCATGAGTCAGATCTGGACCAATGTTCCGGAGCGGGTGGCCAAATTCCAGGTGGGCCATCAATACCGTCTGCCGCTCTGGGAGCTGGTGTACCACGATTGCGTGGTGGCGCAGTGGTACTGGGGCGACTACAACAACAAACTGCCGGCGCTGTGGGACAAACGCGATTTGTTCAACCTGCTTTACGGCACGCCGCCCATGTTCATGTTCAACCGCAAGTTATGGGAGGAAAACAAGGCGCGTTTTGTGCAGAGCTACCAGACCATCTGCCCCACTGTCCGCCGCGTGGGTTATCTGGAGATGACCGATCACCGCTTCCTTACGCCGGAGCGCACCGTTCAACAAACGCGCTTCGCCGATGGCACCACTGTCACGGTCAATTTTGGGGAGAATCCCTTCCGCCTGCCCAACGGTCAAATCGTCAAAGCTCTGGGGTATGTGGTGGGCAAATAGTGACCGCTGCAGATGATGGGCGCCTTACGGCGCGCCCAAGGCCCCGTGGGTATGACAAGTTGCCCAGCCACCCGGGCGCGCCGCCTGCCGCTCAACCCCGCAAAGCCTTGAGGTACCGCTCCGCGACAAAGTCCCAGTTGATCACGTTAAAGAAGGCGCTGACGTAATCAGCGCGCCGATTTTGGTATTTCAGGTAATAGGCGTGCTCCCACACGTCAATGCCCAGCAACGGATAACGGCCCTGCATGAGCGGGCTGTCCTGATTGGGGGTTTGCTCAATGCGCAGCTCCTTGCCGTCCAGCGAGAGCCAAGCCCAGCCGCTGCCAAACAAGGTCATGGCCGCCGTGGTTAAAGCCTCCTTGAACTTATCAAAACTGCCAAACCGGGCATCCAGGGCTTTGGCCAGCTCGCCCTTGGGCTGGCCGCCGTCCTTTTTCAAAGACAACCAAAAGAGGCTGTGATTGCTGTGGCCCCCGGCATTGTTTTGCACGGTGCGCCGGATGGCCTCCGGCACGGCCGCCAAATCTTTGATCAATTCATCCACGGGCTTGGCGGCGAGCTGGGGATAGTCCGCCAGAGCCTTGTTGGCGTTGTTGACATAGGCCTGATGATGGCGGCTGTGATGGATGGTCATCGTCTGCGCATCAATGTAGGGTTCCAGCGCATCCGCTGGATACGGCAGCGGCGGCAGGGGGTACGGCCCGCCCGGCGCTGCTTGCGCCAGCAGGGAAGGCGCCTGGGTGGCCGCCAGAGTGACTGCGCTGATTTGCAGGGTCTGTTTGAGGGCCTTGCGGCGTGATACAAAGCTGTTTTTCATCATGTCCCCAAAATAGCCCCAAAAAACCTCGCCGCAAGCGGCTTGCCCCCGCGGCAGGAGGAGGGTAAGGTGGAGCCATCTAATAACCCATGATCTCCAATCTGTTGGTTACGATGAAAATCCCGGCCATGGCCACCTCAACCTACCTGATGCTCCTCGGCCTGGGGGCGGGAGTGCTCACCCTCCCCTGCCCCGCCGCCGAGCGCCAAATCATCTCCCTCGATGGCCTCTGGCAAATCGAGGAAAGCCGCGGGGCCGAGGAAATGCCCATGACTTATGGCCATCGTGTGCCTGTGCCCGGCCTGGTGAATCTGGCGCGGCCGGCCTTTCCGCAAGTGGATCAATTCATCAGCCGTGAAAACCTGGCCAACCGGATTCGTGCCGGCACCGCCCCCGCCGAATGGCTGACCAATTATTGGGCGGGCAAGGTGGAGCAGGATCGCAATTATTTCTGGTACCGGCGCACCTTTCGCGCCCCCGCCACCCCGCGGGCGGTGGCCCAGCTCAAAATCAACAAGGCCCAGTTCGGCACCGCCGTCTGGTTGAATGGCCAGAAGGTGGGGGAATACGCCGGCTGCTTCACCGCCAGCTATCACGACCTCCTGCCGGCCATCCGCTGGGGCGCGGAAAACACCCTGGTGATCCGCATCGGGGCGCATCCTGCCGTCCTGCCGGACACCTATCCCACCGGCTCCGATTTCGAGAAAAAGAAATGGACCCCGGGCATTTATGACCAGGTTTCGCTGATCTTTGCCGATCTGCCCGCCATCGAGCATGTGCAAGTGGCCCCGCGGCTTGCAGAACAGGCCATTGTGGTGCAGACCCGCCTGCGCAACCCAAGCCGTGCCCCCGTGGTCTCCACCTTGCAACACTCTGTGAGCACATGGCAGGGCGGCCGCCGCGTGACCAGCACCCCGGAGCAAACCGTCACGCTGCTGGGGGGCGAAACGCGTGATTTCACGCAAACCATTCCTATCCCCAACGCCCGCCTCTGGTCCCCTGAGGACCCCTTTCTCTACGTCCTGGAGACGCGCACGGGCGGGGACAGCCTCCGCACCCGTTTTGGGATGAGGGAGTTTCGGTTCGACGCCGCCACGCGCCGGGCTTATTTGAACGGCAAGGTCTATTTTCTGCGCGGCTCCAACATCACCCTGCACCGTTTTTTTGAGGATCCGTTGTGCGGGGATCTGCCCTGGCGCGAGGGCTGGGTGCGCCGCCTGCTGGGCGAGCTGCCCAAACAAATGCACTGGAATTATTTTCGTTTCTGCATCGGCCCCGTGCCGGAACGCTGGTTTGAAATCTGCGACGAGGCGGGATTGCTCATCCAGAATGAGTTCTTTGTGTGGACGGGCGGCCCCGGCTGGTATCAAGGCTATTCCCGCAAACATGACCCGGAGGAAATGATCCGCCAATATCGCGACTGGATGCGGGATCATTGGAATCACCCCAGCGTGGTGGTGTGGGACGCCAACAACGAGACCAAGGACGACATCTTCCATACTCGCGTCATCCCGGCCGTGCGCCCGCTCGACTTGTCCCGCCGTCCCTGGGAAAACAGTTATAATCCGCCGGTGGACCCCAACGATCCGGTGGAAGATCATCCCTATCTCATGTTCAGCGGCTTTCGCGGGAAGCTGACCTTCAAAATGAGTGACCTGGAAACCCGCGATGGCACGCCGCGCAAGGGGGCGCTGCCGTCCGACACCAATCCGCCGCTCATCAACGAGTACGGCTGGCTGTGGTTGAATCGCGACGGCTCCCCCACGCTGTTGACGGAAAACGTGTACGCCCAGCTCCTGGGCACCAACGTCACCGGCCGGCAGCGGCTTGACTGGTGGGCCTACCTGCTTGCCGGCAAAACCGAATACTGGCGCGCCCACCGGCATTACGCCGGCATCATTCATTTTGTTTTTCTCACCTGCAGCTATCCGGGCGTGTACACTTCGGATCACTTTGCGGATGTGCGCCAACTGAAACTGGACCCCGCCTTTGCGGATTATGTGGGCGAAGCCTTCAAGCCGCTCGGCGTGTACCTCAACTTTTTCCAGCCAGAACTAACCGCAGGGGAAAAGCGGGAATTCACCGTGTACCTGATCAATGATGAACCGCGGCCCATCAAGGGCACACTGCACCTGGCCTTGCAAACCAGGCAGGGCAAAGAAGTGGCCGGCGCCGAGCAGCCTTTCACCCTCGAGGCGTTGGGCCGCAGCGTGTATCAAGTGCCGCTGGCCATCCCGGCGGTCGCCGGTCCCTTCACTCTGCAGGCCGCCGCCCGCGAGGATGGAGCCAAACGCGCCCGTCCCACCTTGAGCCGGCGGTGGGTGGAAGTGAAGCCTGCGCCGACGCCCTCCTCCTGATCATGAACGCGCAAGCGCCTCAACGCCGCCTGGCGGCCATCATGTTTGCCGATGTTTGCGGTTACTCCCGCATCATGGGCGAAAACGAGCAGCGCGCCATGCGCATCCTGGCCTGCTTCGACGAGGTTTTTATCCGGCATCTGCAACAGCACGAGGGACGGCTGATCAAGCGACTGGGCGACGGCATCCTGGCCGAATTTTACAGCGCGGTGGCGGCGGTGCAATGCGCCCTGGCCGTGCAGCGCGCCCTGGCCGAGCACAATGCGCAGGCGCCGCCAGAGGAGCAATTTCAGGTGCGCATCGGGGTGCATCTGGGGGATGTGCTGGTCACCGGCGGCGACATTCTGGGCGACGGCGTCAATGTGGCCTCCCGCATCGAACCGCTGGCTGAGCCGGGCGGCATCTGCATCAGCCAGGATGTCTATCACCAGGTGCACAACAAAATGGAAATCCAGGCGGTATCCCTGGGGCCGCAACAGTTGAAAAACATCCAGCGCCAGATTGAAATTTACCGGGTCCTGGTGGCCGCTGCGGAATGCCAGAGCGCCACCGAGACCCCCGCTGAAGCCCCCTCGGTGGCTTCCCCGGCCCCCACGGAGGAGAACCTGATGCCCACTCCGGCCCGCCCGCGCAAAAGATGGCCGTGGGTGCTTGCCGGCGCCGTGGGGCTTCTCATCCTGCTGGCGCTGATCAACGGACTGATCCTGCAATCCCACGCCCGCCGGGTGCAACGGGCGGAGCAGGAGGCCCGGCAGTGGCTCAGCCAGCAGCAGCCCGAGCGCGCCCGCCGGGTGTTGGAAACGGCCCTGCGCCAGACTCGTCCCGACACCCCCGGCCGCGGCAATCTGGTGCAGATGCTCAACACCCTGCGCGACGAAGAACTGAAGCAGCAGTTGCGCCTCCGTTTCGAGGCGCTTGTCGCCACTTTCCACCAGAAGAATTGGGAGGCTGCCGCCCAATTTGCCTCCCCCGAAAGCAAGATGCGGCTGGGCATGAAGAACATTGCCGGCCGCATGGCGCTGCTGGGAGTGTTTGCGGACGTGCTAAAAATAAAACCTGGCGATTTTCGCCTGCGCGAGCTGACGCTGCGCGAAGACCGCCAACATGCCGTAATCATCCCGGAAATGCGCGTGGGCAACGCCTGGAACGCCCAGCAGCCCATTCATTGGCAGTATGTCGAAAACGAGTGGTGGGTGGTGATTGAGTAACCACCACCCACCGGCTGTGTTGTCCAAATTTTTAAGAGACCGGGATTATTTGAGGATGGGCGTCAGCACGATGTTCCGGTACTCCGCCTTGGTGTGATCGCCCTGCAGGTAGATCGGGCC